>JBAXBF010000221.1:0-5672 GCA_037142095.1 Chloroflexota bacterium | reverse complement strand
TGGAACTGCCCCAGTGTGGCTTATGGTCCCGGCGACTCGAATCTGGACCATACCCCCAAAGAGCATATCTCCAAATCCGAATATCTGAAAAGCATCGACGTCCTAGTCAAAGTCATCGAAGACTTGTTGGCAAATTCCGCGGATGTCATTGCCGCTAAGCAGAATGGTAAGGAAAAGAAGCCGGATGAAAATCTGGTAAGTCGCGTTATACCTGGATAAGGTATATTATGTAAAAACAAAACGGGCTTACCAGATAAAGGTAAGCCCGTTTTGTTTTCTGCGAAAATTAGTTAAATTAGTTTTTAAATGTACATCAGGAGGTACAAAATGAGTATTAATAAATTTTCAATCATCGATTCAACCCTGCGCGAAGGCGAACAGTTCGTCAACGCCTTCTTCACCACCGATGAAAAAATTCAGATCGCCAGGATGCTGAATGACTTCGGGGTGGAATATATCGAGCTGACCTCTCCCGCCGCGTCAGAACAGAGCCTGCGGGATTGCGAAGCGATCGCCAAATTGGGACTACGCACGAAAATCCTGACTCACACGCGCTGCACCGTGGATGATGTGCGCCAGGCTGTGGAAACCGGCGTGGATGGAGTGGATGTCGTCATCGGGACATCCTCATACCTGCGCAATTTCAGCCACGGCAAGAGCATCGAACAAATCATCGACATGGCGCGTGAGGTTTTCGAATTTCTCAAACCCTATAACGTGGAAATGCGCTTCAGCACCGAAGACAGCCTGCGCAGCGACGACGTCGATCTATACAACGTCTATGAAGCCGTGGCTAAAATGGGCGTGCACCGTCTGGGCATCGCGGACACGGTCGGGATCGGCACCCCACGCCAGATTTACGATCTGGTCACTTCCCTACGCGCCCGTGTCCACACGGATATCGAATTTCACGGGCATAACGACACCGGCTGTGCGATTGCCAACTCCTTCTGCGCCCTAGAAGCAGGCGCCACCCACATCGATACCAGCGTCCTGGGCATTGGCGAACGGAATGGGATCACATCCCTGGGCGGTCTGGTTGCACGACTATACGCTGTTGACCCCAAGCTGGTCGCCAAATATAACCTGCCACTTTTAATGGAACTCGACCAGACCGTCGCCCAATTAGTCAGCGTCGATATTCCCTTCAACAACTACATCACCGGTTTCTCCGCCTTCACCCACAAAGCCGGCATCCATGCCAAAGCGGTTCTGAACAACCCGACCACCTATGAAATTCTGCGCCCCGAAGATTTCGGTTTGACGCGTTACATCCACATCGCCAGCCGCCTGACGGGTTGGAACGCGGTACGCTATCGCGCCGATCAATTGGGGCTGAGCCTTTCGGACGACGAGATTAAAACGATCACCGCCAGGATCAAAGTCCTCGCTGACCAGCACAACATTACCCTGGACGAGGTGGACAGCCTGCTCTATGAAACCCACCATATCAGCATGTCGATCATCCCCGCGGCAGTTTAACCTGCGGTAAGACCGAGGACTCAAAAAGAGGTAAAAAATGGGACAAACGCTCTCTGAACAAATATTATCACACGGTCTTACCGCCGGTATGGGACATCCCGTAAGCGCAGGTGATTTCGTGGTCGTCGAGCCGGACGTGGTTATGAGCCACGACTCGTTGACACCCTCGATCATCAAGATCATGCAGGAAGAACTCCAATCGCCGAACGTCAAGAACCCCAATCAATTGGCATTCGTCTTTGACCACGTCGTGCCGCCCTCCACCGTGGGCACGGCTGACTCGCAAAACCTGGTTCGCCGTTTCGCCGCTGAGCAGGGGGTGCGCTTATTCGATGTCGGGCGCGGCATCTGCCACCAGGTCTTGGTGGAAGAAAAGATCGCCGCCCCGGGCAAGATCGTGATCGGCGCCGATTCGCACTCCACCAGTTACGGCTCGGTGGGCGCCTTCGGCACGGGCATGGGTTCAACCGATGTCGCCCTCATCTGGGCAACGGGTAAAACCTGGCTGCGCGTGCCGGAAACTATTCAAGTGGTGGTCAGCGGTCGTCCGGGAAACCACATAGACGCCAAAGACATCGCCCTGAAACTCTGCCGCGAGATCACCATCTCCGGCGCAAATTACATGGCAGTCGAATATCATGGCTTGGAATGGCTGCCCCTCGAAGGTCGCCAGACCATCTCCAGCATGGCGGTTGAAATGGGTGCCAAAGTGGGCATCTTCCCGCCTGCTGGATTGGACAGCAGTTACCCTGTTCCCGATTGGTTCTTCGTTGACCCCAGCGCCCACTATACACGCCAGGTCAGGCTCGATCTCGAGGCGTTAGCTCCGCAGGTCTCCCGCCCACATAACGTGGACAATGTGTGCGACATCGAAGAAGTGGCCGGCACGCCGGTGAACGTGGTGTTCCTGGGAACCTGCACCAATGGGCGCTATGCAGATCTGCGGATTGCGGCTCAGATTCTGAAAGGCAAACAGGTTTCCCGCAACATCCGCTTGATGGTTACGCCTGCCTCGCAGGTGCAGTTGAGCCGGGCAGCCACGGATGGCACGCTGGCAACACTGATTGAAGCCGGTGCGATCATCACCACCCCGGGCTGCGGGATGTGCATGGGACGCCACCAGGGCACGTTGGGCGAAAATGATGTCTGCCTGTCCACTGCCAACCGCAATTTCAAAGGGCGGATGGGTGCGCCAAGTTCGAAAATTTATCTGGCATCCCCGGCGGTGGCAGCCGCTACCGCGCTCACCGGTCAAATCAGCGATCCGCGCAGTTTGAGTTAATGAGGAGGAAATTATGACAAGAATATGGAAATTTGGTGCCGACGTGGACACCGATCAAATTGTACCGGGCAGATACGCCCCCTATATGCGCCCCGGAGCAGATGTGGGTGAAGCCGCGTTCATCGAAGCGCGCCCGGATTTTGCCAAAAACGCTCAACCGGGGGATGTGATCGTGGCAACCCAGAATTTTGGCTGTGGCTCCTCGCGTGAATATGCGGTGGAAGCCTTGCGCCGGCGCAAAGTGGGCGCCATCATCGCCCTGAGCTTTGCCCGCATCTTCTACCGCAACGCCATCAACCTCGGCATCCCGCTGCTCGAAGCGCCCGAGATCGTGAACGGCGTGGCAGATGGGGATGAAGTTACCCTGGACTTAGCCAGCCGCCAGTTAACCGTCAAAGGACAGACCTATGCCCTACCCGATCTGCCGGTATTTGCCCAACAGATTCTGGATGCGGGTGGTATCGTCCCTTATGTGCGCACGCACGGTCATTTCCCGGGAGAGAGTTAGCCATGCATGAAAGCGGTAAGACTATCTGTATCATCGAAGGCGACGGCGTCGGAAAAGAAGTGATCCCGGCGGCTGTGGAGGTTTTGAAAAGCGTTTTACCTGAAACTCGATTTATTTGGGCGGAAGCCGGTTGGGAATGTTTTCAGAAGCACGGCACCTCGGTACCGCAAGCGACCCTGCAGGCGATCCGCAGTTGCGGGGCAGCCCTGTTCGGGGCGGTCTCCTCACCGGCGCACAAAGTGGAGGGTTACCGCAGCGCAATCATCACCATGCGCCAGGAACTCGACCTGTATGCCAACATCCGCCCGGTGCGCAGTCTGCCAAAAGTTTCCACCCGCCAGGATGTTGACCTGGTAATTGTGCGTGAGAATACCGAAGGGCTGTACGCCGGACGGGAACACCTCGAATCAGGGGCTTTTCTTGGCGAGACAGCCATTGCAGAACGTGTCATCACGCGCAACGCCTCGCGGCGCATCGCCCTTAGAGCATTGGAAGTGCTGCGCTTGATGGGAAAAAACCGCCTGACCATCGTGCACAAAGCCAATATCTTACCCATCACCGATGGACTGTTCCGCGACACGGTGCAAGCCAGCATCAAAGCCGCCCGCCATCCCGAAGAGACTTTCAGCGTGGACGAGTTACTGGTGGACACCGCCGCCTATAAACTGGTCAGCCAGCCGGAAAAAATCGAGGTGATGGTAACCACCAACCTGTTCGGCGATATCCTCTCGGACTGTGCCTCGCATTGGTGCGGTGGGATGGGTCTGGCGCCCTCGCTGAACTGGGGTGAGCAGGCTGCCATCGCCGAGCCAGTGCATGGCTCCGCCCCGGACATCGCCGGGAAAGGCATCGCCAACCCCATCGCCGCCATCTTAAGCACCGCCATGCTGGTGCGCTATGTCTGGAAACAAAATGACGTTGCAGAACGCATCGAAAATGCGGTGCGCCAAGCGTTGGAAGAGGACATTCCTTCAGAAAACGGTCAGATCAGCAGTAGTACCAACGGTCTTACCGAATTAATAACACAAGCTATTCTTAATCATTTGTAAATTATTTATCATTTAGTTTGATCGGACGAGGAGAATAATTATGAAAATCGCAGTTGTTTGTTCACGGGTGCGTGTCGAAGAAAAATGGATATTTGAAAGTTTAGAAAAACGCGGCATCCCTTATGATAAAGTGGATGACCGCCATGCGACCATGCAGCTTTCCGACCCAACCTTTTGGAAGCAGTATGACGCCGTTATCGAGCGCAGCCTTTCTTACACGAACGGGCTTTATATCACCCAGGTGCTGAATTCATGGGGCATCCCCACGGTGAATATGGCACACGTGGCAGCAATCTGCGGAGATAAGTTGAGCACCTCAGCCGCCCTCAACCGGGCTGGAATCCCTCAGCCGCAGGTGTGGATCGCGTTCACCCCCGAATCGGCGCTGGAAATGATCGAAAGTATCGGGTACCCGGTCGTGCTCAAACCGGTGGTCGGATCATGGGGCAGGCTGCTCGGCAAAGTCAACGACCGTGACAGCGCTGAGGCGCTCCTCTACCATAAAGATATCCTGGGTTCTGTGCAGCACTCGGTGTTTTACATTCAAGAATACATCAAAAAACCCGGGCGTGACATCCGCAGCTTCGTGGTGGGCGACCGCACGGTGTGCGCCATCTACCGCAACTCCGGGCACTGGATCACCAACACGGCACGTGGCGGACAGGCAGAGGTTTGCCCGGTGAGCGCAGAAATTGACCGGCTGAGCGTGGCAACCGCCCAGGCAGTCGGTGGCGGCGTGGTGGCGGTGGACCTGCTGGAAGACCCCGATCGCGGTTACCTGGTCAATGAAGTCAACCATACCATGGAGTTCCACTCGACCGTACCGCTGACCGGCGTGGATATCCCGGGTATGCTGGTCGAGTACGCCTGCGGATTGGTGGAACGCCAAATGCCAGCCTTCGTGCAAAAGTATTCTCAACCAATGCCGGTAATGATGTCTGCTGCCGGGGCATGATACCGTGATTGGACGACCACCTAACCCATGTTGAGGGGATGTCCATTCGCAGCCGCATCCTGGCGGGTGAGGCAGAGGAAAATGTTGCGGGAGTCAATCGCTGCGTTTGGGGGACGATTGATTTGACGTAGGGGAGGGTTGTTCTAAGACACTAAAGACTGTCTTAGAACTGAACAGAAATAGCCTCCAAGTATGATTTTGTCATCCTGAAGGAGCGAAACAAACCCATTACCGCATCATTCCAACCAAGCAGCGACCGAAGGATCTCTCTTGCCTTATGAGAACTTGGGCATTTGAGCAAATCTACGCGTTCTAAGACAGTCGATTAAGGTCTGATCCTTTCTTTTGTTATTGACACAAGAAGCGAACCTCCTGGCTCAACATCTGTGGGTCACG
>JBAXBF010000220.1:0-5676 GCA_037142095.1 Chloroflexota bacterium | reverse complement strand
CCATGACTGGCATGAATCGATTGCTGAGATTGCTGACCAGTATGATCTGCCCATAAAATTGGTCAAGGATGTCCTGGCTTATTACGATGCCCATAAAAAGGCGGTAGATGTCCTCATCGAATCAAACGCTGAACCTGAAGTTGTCCATGACTAAGCCAAAATTACACCTGGACATGGACGCCTCGCGCCGCGATTTATACCAGGCTTTGTTGTCTAAAGGGCACGATGTCACCCGCACGCCCAACCCGGATGTTAGTCAGGATGCGAGCGATGAATATCACCTCCTATGGGCAACTTCTCACCAGAGAATTGTGTTCAGCTTTAATATTAGGGACTTTATCCAAATGGCAAAGAAACATCCGTACCATAGCGGAATATTGTTGGCTAATCAAAGAAAAGTTCAAATTTCCAGATTGATTTCCACGCTGGATCGGATCTTGACTGAAACATCCGCCGAAGAATGGGTCGGGCAAGTGCATTGGATTAATGAGTGGATTTAACAGTCTATTGGAAAGTTATTATTTCCGATAGCTTTGCCACGAACCGCTGCGAAAGGAGCAATGGCAATCCACTCTAACTGGTTTGGCAGGAAATTCTCCTTAACGAGCAATCCTGGCAGCCGGTGAAAATTGTCTTTCTATCGGTCAGCATGTCCGATGTTCAATCGAAGATGATATCGCTGACGATTGCTAAAAGACATCCCACAATTACTTCCCCTTTGATGCTTGAATCCATTCATCAAGCGTGGATTGCTCTGGTTTCCTTTTGCTCAGTTTCCGGGCTGCTTTCCAATGTTGTCTTGCTTCGGCATACTTCTTTTTTGCCTGTTCGAAACAGCCTAATAGCATCTCTTGAAGCAGGGGTTCATTATCAGGCTGGAATTTGTTAACCATTCGTTCAGCGGTATCCAGTTTTCCTAACGCCATGGCAGCAGCAGCCCCGCAAGCCATGGCTGCGTTGCCCAAGGTGATTTCCCGCCCAGGAATTGGGTCCGGGTCTGAAAGCATCTGATGATTGACCCAGAATGGGACACGAAGATAGGCACCTTCTGTAGAAAACGTGGATTCGAAGACTGCCGCTGCGATTTCTAACGCATTTGAGTAATCTCCTATCAGGTTATAGAGATATGCGAGATTACAGAGCGCAATCTGACCAAATTTTCCAGCTCCATCTGATTTGATGACCCCCAAAAGCAGCGCTTCAGCTTCCTCGTATTGGGTTTCTCCGATAAGAAAGTATGCCAAATTTGTAGAAAAGCGAACGTTGTTGGGATTGAAGGCTATGATTTGGCGGTAAATGGCTATGGCAGGTTTGGTTAGACCACGTGAGTAATAATTCACCCCGATATTGGCAAAAGTCTCCAACTTTTTGTCAGGATTATGCTCCAAGAGCGGCGAGATCGTATCCCAGGCTTCCTGGGCACGCCCAAGCTGGTGCAACATTTGGTAGCGTCCTGTGGAAAGTTGATCTATGGCAATTGAATCTGTAGCCGCCTCCAAAATTTCTAATGCCTGTTCAGGCTTTCCAAGCCCCACCAATATTTCAGCCGGGTACAGGTAGAAGCGTACATCCGTTGGGATTTCTATTCGGGCTGTTTCTGCTTCTGTGATGGCATCATCCAATTTGCCCATTTCAATATACGCCTTGATGCGTTGCAGAAATAACACCGCCAGAACTGGCTCGGCTTCTAATCTGCTATCATCCTTTTGCTTGATCAGTTCTATCCCTTTTTGGGAGGTTTCCAAGACTTTCTCATATTGTTTCAGACTTAACAGGACATCTGATTTAGCCTGCCAGTTACGATAATGGTTAGGGTTAATCGCGATTGCCTGTTCAGCCGATTCAAGGGCTTTATCATAATCGCCGACAGTGTTGTAGCATTGGGACAGACCACGCCAGGCACGGTCAAATTGTGGATCGATTAACGCGGCTTCTTGCAAGTGTTGAATGGCATCATCGTATTCTTTCATAATGAAACAAGATAAAGCTAACTCAACTAAAGTACGAGCTGTTTTGGATACATCCACGACAGCCGCGAATACCGAGCGAGCCTCTCTTGGATCATTGTAATCCAAAAGATAACGACCATATCGGATACCCAAGTCTGCATTCTGGGATTTTTCCCAGGCATTTCGCAGCGCATCCTCAATCTCCTTTTCGCGTCCGGGAAGATGGGTTAATGCATTCATCAAACCATCCAGTGTGATCTGATCGGCAGGATTCTTCTTGAGTTGTTTTTGCAGGTAAGGTAAAGCTTCAGGAAAACGCCCCTGCGAATCTAAGAATAATCCCATGCCTTGGAGAGCTTCAGAATTATTGGGGTCAATTTCTAAGGCTTTACGAAAGGCTATTTCAGCTTGCTCGACGTTGCCCGCCGCTTGAGATAAGGCACCAAGGAGCACATATGCCGATTCATAATCTGGCTTTTCTTGGATGGCTTCCTGCAATATTTCGATGGCGCGTTGATCTTCGCCAGCCTGGCGTAAAATGATTGCTGCAGAAACGAGTAATACGTGCCTATTATTGGGAGGCGTCATTGGATTCACCAACTATTTCCTGATCCTAAAGTTTGACTTGAAAACATAACTTCATGGGCTGAGGCGGTCGTTGAATAACGTTCTCTTTCAAATAATTGTATCCGATCAGAAGTCGGCGAGTTGACTGAACCGATGACAGCACTAATTTGTTCCTGTAGCCGTTCTACTTCCACGACTTTATGTTTCATTTCGCAAGTCAGTGTGAGTAGACTGGTGATATCCATAACCGAACCATAAATGCTGCGCATAAGTGGACTTTGTTTTTGGCATCCTTGGAGTAAAGCAGATAAAGCCCTGGCTTTGCTCAGGGCATGTTCGTAATCCTCTCGATGATATTCTATACGGATTTCTTCCAGGTTTTGTCCCAACCAATCAGCAAATGACCGTTCATCTATAACACCGTCTTCGCGGCGGATGCCTACATCATCCAAAACAAGGTGAACAGCATTCACAAATCCATTCCATGTTGCCCCAACACTAGCTTCAGTGACTGTTGTGGCTTTTTCAGGGGATTTCGCAAGTGCGCTGCCTACCGCTTCGGCTAAGGATGTATTGATCCATTGATTCAAGCTAACGCCATCCCGGTCGGCTTGCTCTACTAACTTCCGATGCAGTGACTTGGGAACCCGAGTGTTAAACTTGCCGCTGTACTCATCATCAGCGCGCGGTTCCGGGATCGGTTCGCCATCTTCTAATTCCACTTCAAGCCAACCGCGCATAGCCTCATCAATCATCCGAAAAGCTTCTTCTGGTGTATCCCCTTGACTCATGCAATTGGGCAGTTCTTTAATCCGCACAAACCAACCTCCTTCTGGTTCTGGAATCAGCTCGCGCGTATAGGGTAAATTTAAATAATAATCAATTGTCTTCTTCATAATAATCCACCTAATCGTTCTGTTGTACGATTACTCTTGCGATTCTCGTATCTCTGCGATGATCTGGAGAGCGTTCTTTACAATATGAATCGCAAGTGGATTCTGCCTGATAGGAACGGGAAAAGACCTATAACCAGGTTTCTTGTATATCTCATGATCGCCTTCAGTTCTCCGGTACACAAAATCATAACTTTTTAACAGCTCAATAAGTAGCTTGGGTGATACATTTTTGGGATTGCGCTTAATTTTTTCGTAAAGGTCATCCATGCTTACTATTCCTCAATGGTACCATATGTGGTACCGTGTGTCAATGACTTATTGATGATTTTTATCCGATTTTACTTTAAGCTCAGATAAGATTTTAAGGCGAGGTGTTTTAAATCTATATCATGTTTATTAATAAGATGGAGATAAATTCCATCACTGTTTCCTGATTTACGGGCAAACGGTTCATAGCGCAGGAAGAAGGTATTTGTATCGACCTTTTTGCCAAAGATTTCTGCATTTGCCCTTGGATCAATATGAGCGATTATATCTTATGTTCCGATCATTTTCATAGGTAAATAAATTATGTTCCACAACAAGATAATTAACGTGAGTAGGATTTCGTTGGCCACCTAAATACTTATTACTTTCGGCAGTTTACTGCGAACATATTATCTCTTGACGATAATATTTAATTGTGATTGAATCCAACGCGTCAATAGAGACTGAAAAGATATTTCTCGGAGAAGTTTCCATGAAATTATCTATGGATATTCAAGTCACCGCGCGTCGTAAATTATTGTATTTAGATGATGCAGAAGATTTACAAGACATACAAGCAGTTCCTGGTAATAGGCTTGAAAAACTTAAGGGCGATCGCGCGAATCAACATAGTATCCGTATCAATGTGACCCATGGCGGATTTGTTTTGAGTGGTTTTCCAACAAAGCCATCAATGTAGAGATAGTGGATTATCATTCGTAAAAAGAAGGCTAATCATTATGAACGAAATTCTTTCCCCCATCCATCCCGGAGAAGTGCTTTTAGAAGACTTCATGAAACCATTAGGATTGAGTCAATACCGGCTGGCTCATGATATTGGCGTTTCTCCGATTCGGATCAGTCAAATCGTGCACGCTGAACGCTCAATTACAGTAGATACAGCGATGAGATTGGCACGCTACTTTGGCACTAGTGCGGCGGTTTGGCTGCGGATGCAAGTACGCTACGATTTGGAAACTGCTGAAAAAAAGTTAGGAGAACGGATTAATAACGAAGTCAAGATTTTGCAACAGCCCGTTGCCAACCTATAGATAGCCGGATTTTGAGAAATAAGGGAAGGGAACCCAGCCTATTATCAGAAAAGGTAGAGTTTGGTCTCGCAGATTCTTTTTCGTCAGATGCGTACCGGTAAGAATTAGGTGCATCAACTTTGTACCTCAGCGTTGGACGACATATCCAGTCAGCAATTCTCGATATGTCTAGTCAGACAATAGAGACGCCCCATTTACAAGCAAATAATGGCAATATATTCATATTTTGGGGGAAAAACTTGTGCTTTTTGCGTGATATCACCCCACTCATTCCTTATATTGAGAATTGTTGCTGACCGCAGTTTTTCTTTGATGGACGATTCCTTTATGATATAATGAAAACAAGCAAACCATAATTCACTTTAGGTCTGGAGCGATGGCAAAACACGATCAAAGCTATAAACAAATCTTCTCCAACCCGCGCATGGTCGAAGACCTGTTGCGCGGTTACGTCAAGCAGGACTGGATAAAACGGATTGATTTCTCCACACTCGAACGCGTAAACGGCAGTTTCGTCAGCGATAATCTCAAACAGCGTAGTGAGGACGTGATCTGGCGAGTACTTATGGATGATGGCTGGCTGTACATTTACATTTTGCTGGAGTTTCAATCCACGGTTGACCGCTTTATGGTAGTGCGCATGTTGACCTATATAGGGCTGCTCTACCAGGATTTGATTAAGAACGGACGGGTGAAAGAAGGCGAATACCTACCGCCGGTTTTACCCTTGGTGCTGTACAATGGGCGCACTCCCTGGAAAGCGGCGCTGGATTTGGATAAGTTGGTTGCACCTGCGCCAGGCAAGCTAAAGGAATACCAGGCAAGTCTGCGCTATTTGCTGATCGATGAAGGCCGCTTGCAGGCTTCTGAGTTACAGCAAGAGCGCAACCTGGCATCCGTCCTGTTTGCGCTGGAGAACAGCCGTGACCCGCAGGAGATGGAAAGGGCAGTGTCTCTCTTGGTGGA
>JBAXBF010000219.1:0-5677 GCA_037142095.1 Chloroflexota bacterium | reverse complement strand
AATCTCACGCGTGCGTTCTAGGACCGACATTAACATGGTATTTAATACCCCCACACCACCGACGATCAAGGCTAGCAGAGAAATTCCCGCCATGATGCCATTCGTGTTCTGAATATCGGGTAATTCATTAGCGAAATCGCCGGACAACGCGGCATGAACATCCTTAAGCTGGCTATTGATTTTTTGAACAACAGATTTTGCTCGAGATGGATCATGAAGTTTAACCGCATAAATGGAAGCTTTACGCGGTCTTCCGAGGAAGGTTTGTGCGTCCCTAAGAGTAATTACCCCGCCTAATTCTTCCCAGCCAATCCCGGTTTCATAAATGCCTACAATGCGGAAGCGGACATTGCTTAAGATGATTGTATCGCCGGCATTCTTTTTGAGAGCATCCGCCATTGTTCGTCCAAGAATAATCTGGCGGTTATTGGTGAGTGGACTACCTGAAATAATTTTGAAACGACGGATGGCGTATCCATTCGGTTCATATCCTTCTAAGATAAAAAAACCTCCCTGTTCTGGTAGTACGACGGCAGTGAAAATCAATCCGCTGGCATTTTTAACTTCAGGCATAGCGGCGATTTTCTCTCCATCTCTGGCATCCACTGCACTAAGGCTTGTATCGGCAATATTCGCCTGGCGGACGACAACCTCAGCGTCTGAGCTCATTTGTGACATTGAACCGACCAAACCACGTACGATGGCTTCCATGGACATGATTCCACCAATTGTCAATCCGATGACACCCAGGGTCAGGAAAGTACGCGTTGTACGCTGCCATAGATTTTGGAGCGGCATTCCCCCGAAAGGTAATCGCCGGACTTTACCGCCTCCAGAGGAGCCTTCATAGCGCAATGCTTCGATGGGTGTTAGACGGGATGCGCGCCAGGCAGGATAGAGCCCTCCAAGAATGCCCAGGATTAATACTGTAAAGAAAGCTTGTGCTAGAATATTTACAGTGATCTGTCCGGAACCAAAAGAAATCAATGCATCCGAAAAAGCATAAAGTGCCAACCATCCAAGACCTACTCCAAGCAGCCCACCGGTTACACATACGCCTAGTGATTCGCCAAGAATCATCATAAGAATACGCAACCTGCTCCAACCAATTGAACGCAGAACCCCAATCTCACGTGTGCGTTCCATAACAGAGGTAAGCTGGGCGTTCATCATTCCAACTCCGCCTATCAAAATAGCCAGAGCGACGATTGCCCATACAGAACTCTGCAACATATCTCCCATCTGTTGTTTATTGGTGAAATCGCTTGTACCACTAATTTCCAAATCCCGCCAGATGCGTTTGGCGCGCGCTGCCAACCGTTCACGCAGAGCCGGATCCTTAAGTTGAATATAAAAGATACTTACCTGGTGATTTTTGCCAATAAGGAGTTGGGCATCCTGCAGAGAAAGGACAGCCCCCCCTTCTTCAAAGGCATCACCGGTCTGGTAGATACCAACGATGCGATAGGGACGTTCCTGGATTTTTAAAGTATCCCCGACTTTTTTCTTGAAAGCCTCTGCTGCTGCTGATCCTAAAATGAGAGGTGTTCCCCGTCCTTGGTGTGTGTCTATTCCGGTTCCATCGATGATCTGAAAGCGTTTTAAGAGGAAGCTATCCAAGGGATAGCCGAATACAAAGAAAAATGGATTGTTTTCAGCTTGAACGAAGGATTGCAGCATTCCGCTGGCAGCTTTTACTTCCGGCATGGATAAAAGCTTTTCACCGGCACTTTCGTCTACGGTGCTATATGTAATATCCATGACATTGGGCTGGCTTAACACCAGGTCAGCTTTACTGCCTGAGAGCATAGAATCATATCCAGAGGACATCCCTTCGGCAAGGGCACTTAATCCAACGATGGCAGCTACACCGATGGCAATTCCTAATGCAGTCAATAATGTGCGAGCTTTGCGACGGAACAGATTTTTGAGGATCATAAATTGCTTCTCTCATAAACGAAAAGGTATTATCCCATAAATCATTCGTATTTTAGAATATATATCGTTTATAATGTTTTGTAAATACAAAACTTTATAAACTTACGATAAATTTACCTCTACTTTTTCTGGCAACCATAGCGTAAATATCGAGCCGCAGTGTTCTATACTCGTAATGGTGATTGTTCCACCCATAAGTTCACTGATTTGTTTGGTGATGGCAAGTCCCAAACCAGTACCACCGTATTTTCGCGTGGTCGAAACGTCCGCCTGGGTGAAAGGTTCAAACATCTTATTTACCTGTACTGAAGACATACCAATTCCGGTATCAACAACTTGGAAAACGATCCAATCGCTATCATTCATCGTGAAAGAAGATTCCCGGTTGACAAGATCAAATGCGTCCATTTCATTTTTAGTAAGCCGGCGTACGATCAGCCAAATTTGTCCATGATCAGTGAATTTTGCTGCATTGCTGAGTAAATTAAATAAGCATTGGCGAACTCGGGTCATATCAGCCGTCATGCTGCCAATATTGCTGGGACAATCGATTTCAAATTGGTTCGATTTACGTTTTACGAGTTGTTCGGAAATAACCTGGACATTCTGGATGAGTTCTTGTATCATAAACTTCTGGAGATCCAACTGGATTTTTCCAGCCTCAATCTTCGAAATATCCAGGACGTCATTTATCAATTGCAACAGATGTTTTGCTGCCATGACGATTTTCTTCAAATCTGGAGTGAATTCATCTAATCCCATGTCTTCGGCTTCTTCCTGGAGAAGTTCGCTATAGCCGATGATGACATTTAGAGGAGTACGTAGTTCATGGCTCATATTGGAGAGGAAACTTGATTTTGCGCGTGTGGCAGCTTCGGCGGCTTCTTTTGCCTGACGCAATTCTACTTCCACTCGTTGGCGTTCGCTTATTTCCTCTATTAACCTTTGGTTGGCAGCGGATAATTCGGCAGTACGCTCGATGACTCGCAATTCAAGTTCGTCATGTGCTTTATGCAATTCATCTTCGGCTTGTTTTCTTTTGATTGCCATCGCTACTTGCGTAGAAATAAATGCGAGAAGTTTATAATCCTCTTCAGCAAAGGTGATATCTTCATCATACGATTGAACCACCAAAGCTCCGATAATCGTATGATCGGTTGTTCGGAGGGGAATTCCCATCCATTCGACGGGTGGTTGACCCAATGCATCAATTTGCCCCTTTGCGATGAGCTCGTCGTAATCTTTTCGCGATATGATCAATGGCTTACCAGTCTGAATAAGGTAATCTGTCAGCCCGTTCCTTAAATCCATCTGAAAGTTGCTTTGGTTCCCATCAAATTCATCCACAAAATAAGGGAAGGTCATGATTTTTGTGGTTTCATCGTACAGTGCGATATAAAAATTATTCATGCGCATGATTTCACTGACAAAGCGATGAATAAGCGAGAAAAGCGATTTCAGATTCTGTGCCATATTCGCACCTTCTGAAATGCGGTAAAGTGCCTGTTGGGTTCTTTCAGAGCGTTTGCGCTCGGATATATCGACGATGGAAACGAAGACTTTAGACCATGTTTGCTCATAGCCTTGAGGAACTGACCAGCGTAAAGAGATGAAGGTTTCTCCGTTCATGGTCATTACCCGTCCTTCAGTCTCAAAATTTATTTTTCCTTCGGCTATGGCATCTAATTCTTCCATATACATATTTTGGACATGGATATTGGGACATGCCAGAGATCCTATGATGTTGAGAAATTCATCCTTGCTCTTGACTCCATGAATAGCTAAGGTTGCTTTGTTAATATCAATTATCTTAACCAGCGACATTAACTGGCTCACCTCTTCTGGATGTTTAAGTAAATATTTATGCAAATCTGAGTTGCCATGCATCCGCAGTTCATCTAACTTTTGTTTGACAACTGAAAAATCTTCTTCCCATATCGAAACAGGCGAATCTTCAAAGATGACCCGATAACGTGATTCGCTTTCCCGAAGAGCGATTTCTGCTTTTTGGCGTTCTGAAATCTCATTTTGTAAATAGAGGATCGTATCAGCAAGCTTTTCGTGTGTACTATTAAGAGAGTCTTCGGCAGTTTGTCGTTCAGTAATATCTTCAACCATTTCGATTACATAATCGACTGTTCCTGAATTATTTTTCAGTGGCGATGAAACGATATGATAATTACGAGAACCGTTGTGTGCAATGGTATGGATAATTGCTTCGTGAGCCTCACCGTCAGCAAATGTTTTTATGCATGGGCAATCATCACAAAGTCCATGGCCACTCGTTCCAAAAAATGCTGAATAACACAGACTGCCGTCCCCGGGTTGGATGTGAGGAAAGTCTTTCTGCATTTTGGGGTTAATTTCCATAATCTCGAAGTCGTGATTCAAGACAGCAATCCCAATATTAATATTATCTACAACAGCTCGATAACGGCTTTCATCATGCGGATCGATTGAGAGAGAATTTGGGAATATACAGGAAGACATGATAGGATTTAACCACAAACACATAGATCCGCCATGATTATGATAATGAGGATCAGGCGTGAAACTGGGAAAATGTCGAATTCACTTTAAATAGGATGAATATTTTTTATCCATATCTAAAATATGTTTTGTCCACCATTCTTTTAGGAAGCTCATGGTTTCAACAGTAAGCGAAATTTGACCTTCCTGATATCTTTTTTGCAGATCCAGTGCCTTTTGAGTATAGGTATCGTGGGATATTTTTTGGTCTCCAAACTCCGGATAATTAAATTTTTGCAACAAAGCCTCTTCGTCTGCAAAGTGGATTTTTGCATAGCTGATCATTTGATCCAGGGTATTTGCGATCGCGGTTCTCCCTTTTCCGCTGCTCATTAAGTCATGTAATTCATTGATTAAACCGATCAGGCGCTTGTGTTGTTCGTCCATAACTTTGTTCTGAACCGAAAAGCTGTCATTCCAGGTAATGAGTGGCATGGGATTCTCCTTAATTTCGATTTTATTTTATCAAATAGGGAATATATCGTTTATCCGTTTCAACGATATGGTTGGTTAACCAATCCTTGAGAAAATTCATCATTTCAACACTTAAAGCCACCTGACCAGCTTGGTAACGCTTTTGAAAATCCATAACTTTCTTGGTCAGGGCTTCATGGGCATCTTTATGTGCATTAAAGTCAGGATACTGACACTTTAGCATGATTTGCTCCTCGTAGCTAAAATGGGTTTTGGTATAGTCTACTAATTCCTCCAGAATTTCAGCTAGAATCAGTTTTCCTTGTCCTGTGCTCATTGCATCGTGCATTTTGTTGATGAGGTAGATCAATTGTAAATGCTGTTCATCAATGTCTTTGACTTGGACGGAATACGAGTCATCCCAGGTTATCAGAGCCATTATTTCACCTCTTGTTTGTTCAACATGGATGGCTGAGGGATAAAGCTCCCCAAAAACAATAGTATGATATCTCCCAGCCAAAGGGATAAGCCATTATTTTGTTATATGATTTATTCTAACTTAAATCATCTGTTTTGGATATAGATTAACATTGTAAACGTTTCCAAAAAACTCCCTCTTTACTATTGCCAAAAGTGGTGGTAATGAGGTATGATTATTTTGGCGTTCAAATTTGTATGTTTGACGCGTACACCTTTCATAAATTCTATAAGGAGGATCTATGACCAAAAAAATGTTTTCAATTGTCTCAATTCTTATCATAGCTGCTATGGTATTGGCTAGCTGCGCGCCTGCTGC
>JBAXBF010000218.1:0-5692 GCA_037142095.1 Chloroflexota bacterium | reverse complement strand
TGACCAATAACCACCACCAACGCTTGAGAATATTCAAATAACTACGCAGATCTAACTCATTTGTTTCTTCCATAGGCTATCCATTCTCATAATTGAATAAATATTGTTAAATGCTCTAAAGCAGCAGACTATCTGATGCAATAAACATACCAAAATAAATCAGGCACCCCGTCCCTTAAGAACCACCAAGACGGTTTTCATCAAAATATATAAATCCAACCATATCGACCAATGGCTGATGTAGTATGTATCTAAAACCAAACGCTCTTTAAAGAGTGTCAAATGTCTACCCATCACCTGCCACCATCCGGTCAAACCGGGGCGGATGCGCAGAATGGTGTCCGAATAAGAGCCGATATCATTTCGCTCGGATGGCATATAAGCACGCGGTCCCACCAGACTCATCTCACCCATTAAAACATTCCAGATTTGAGGTAATTCATCCAGACTATATTTACGCAGCCATCTCCCTACCCGAGTCACTCTGGGATCTTTGGCTAATTTATGATATTTTTCATATTCCTCGCGGATCAGACTATCTTTTTGGAGTAATTCACACAAACGCTTATCGGCATCGATAACCATCGTACGGAATTTGATGATGGTAACCATTTTGCCATTTTCTCCGAGTCGTTTTTGACGAAACAGAACCGTACCCGGATCATCCAAATAAATTGCTGCCGCAATGAGAATCATAAAGGGCAATATAAAAGGCAAAGAGATAAGGACAAGCACCAGATCAAATATTCTTTTTACGAGCCGCTGATAATCGCTCAACGCAGGTGCCCGCAGATCAAACATGATGACACCCGCGAATTCTTCGATGTCTATCTTATACAGAGCCAACGCATAATAACTTGGCACAACCCAAAGTCGGACAGGCAAGCCATCTATCCTGCCAATGAGAGCGTTGATATCGTCCTGATTTTGTTCCGGTAAGGCGATGATGACATTATCTATCGCATGTTGTTCAATCATCTCACACACTGCACTCAAATTCCCAAGAATTTGATTTTTTCCATCCGCCAACAATGAGGGTTGGTCGTCCAGAAAACCAACAACATTCATGTTCAAGCTTTCATCGTTATTGACCCGCCGGCGAATATCTTGACCCGTTTCTCCGGCACCAATAATCAAACAACGGTGTTGGCTGGCACCATTCATCATGCCATAGCGAAACAAAAAGCGTGCCCCAATTCGCCAAATAAGCATCAAGCCATAGGTCAACGCAGCAAAGAACAAGAACATCACACGGGAAATATCACGGAATGAGAAATAAGAAATCCCCGCTAGAGAAATTGCTGATAATAATGAGCCAAAACTTAAACTCGTCAGTTCATCAATAATGTGGAGATTATGGCGTCCATCGTACACGGTAGCAAACGTCATTAAGGCAACCCATGTCATTGGAAAAAGGATATAGAGTGGTAAGGGTAATACCAAAGGTTCGACGACGGGTTCGGCAAAAGGTAGAATGCTTAAAAGGGGGCGGATACGCGCCATCATGGCAAGCACCAACGCAACAATCAAGGCGTCGAATGCCATCGAAAAAATCATGTAGTTTATGGAAAAACGTCTGAACATTGAAATGAACCTTAGATCATTTACGGATTTTCAATCGCCTGTTTTATAACTTTGCGAATCTCAGCGCTTTTTGGGAGCAAAGCATCATCGCCGCTCGTTGGAACCTTCCATGCTGTAACCTGATCTTCTCCGATCCGGTAACGCCAAATACGATTTGTGTCCTTGAGTTGATTTGCTAATGGAACCCAGTGGACAATATCTTCTACTTTTATATTCGTCTCCATCTCTTTCTGATATTTGCTGTATAGTTCCGGAATTCGGGAAAAAACATCCATACTTAATAAACGCATAAAAATCGCATTCAAAACTTCCTGATGACGGCGCTCACGGTCAAAATCACTGGTCGAATAGCGAGCTTTGGTGTACATAAAAACTTCTTCACCGCTCATATGAACCAGACCAGGCTTTACGGATAAAGGAGTAGCCCAGGGTACATAGGGGTCATAAAACGGTTCTGTTACATTCACATCGACTCCGCCTAAATCATCAATGATCGATTTCATGGATAACATGTTGATCTTTACATAGTATTTGGGGCGGATTCCAAAATTATACTCAAACATGGTTGCAAACATATCAAAACCGCCGCGCCACATGGCAAAGTTGATGCGCTGCATCGTCCAACCAGGTATATACACAAAAAGATCACGCGGAAAAGAAACCAGGCTGGCTGTGCCTTGGGAAGGCTTAAGGATGAGGAGCATAATTGCATCGGTGCGGAAAATAGTCTCATCCGGAAGACGGTCGTCTCCTAATAAAACGATATTGATTTGATCCTGCGGCTGAGGTAGTATCCCGGCTGGAGGAGGGATTTCAATAGGCGGCCAAATCGTTGGACCGGCATAATTTCTCCAGGGTCGGGAAGAATTATTCGCATCGCTCTCCTCAGAACCCAATCCCTCCTGGGGAAGAAAAGGAGTCGCCGTTGCAATCCCTCCTATAGCTGAAGATGAACCCTTTACCGGGTCTGTTAGAGGTACGGCAACGCTCCCAATAGCACGAGCCTTGGCATTATTATTTATGCCAGTGCATGAAACAAGCATGATAAACATCCCAAGAAACAGAAACAAAACACCTATCTGTTTTTTATGAAGAACCATATTTTTACCCAACATCCTCATTTGAAAATCTCCTACCTTACCCTGATTCAGCCTGACCACCCATTCTCTCACAATAATCTTTCCATTTATCTTCGATAAATGCAGAGAAGTGGTTTCTGAATTTCTCAGGAGTGAAGCGCAGTGCGTTTTCCCGGCAAGCTTGAGGTTTTATTCGATCCTTCACTTCTTCAAATTGATGGACTGCCGCCGCAATCGCAACCGCAGATTGTTCATAGAAGAATAAACCGGTTGGCATCGGCGAATCCAGACCTTGGATAGTTTCAAGGGATGCTCCCTTACCGAACGCAATCACCGGCGTTCCGCAGGCTTGTGCCTCCAAAGGAGCGATACCAAAATCTTCCTCTGCTGCGAAGATAAATGCCTGGGCACGCTGTAAATAATCCCGTACTGCCTCATTAGGTTGATATCCAAGTAACTGGACATTCGAGGATGCTCTGGCTTTGATCTTTTCGAAATCAGCACCTTCCCCAATAACAATCAGACGTTTTTGCGGCATCAACCCAAAAGCATCTACAATCATATTAATTTTTTTATAAGGAACAAAACGCGAGACGGTCAGAAAAAAATCTTCTTTGTTTGATTTCAAATCATAATAATCTACATTCACAGGAGGGTAAATCACTGTCGAATCACGATGATAAATCTTCCAGATGCGTCGTGAAATAAAATTCGAAATGGCGATAAAAGCATCCACACCATTGGATGTACGTACATCCCAAAGGCGAATATAATGCAGCATCAAGCGGACCAATCCACTTAGCAGACCTCGTTCGAGTCCCGCTTCCTTTAGATACTGGTTTTGCAAATCCCAAGCATAACGGATGGGCGAATAACACATACATAGGTGAAGCTGATCAGGATTGGTTAAGATACCTTTCGCAACCGCGAAGTTACTGGAAATAACGAGATCGTAAGGAGAGAGGTCAAATTGTTCGATTGCTAGCGGCATTAGAAAAAGATATTTACGAAAGTGTTTACGTGCAAAAGGTAAATGTTGAATGAATGATGTAACTGCATGTTTATTCTGAATCAATGCGCGCATTTCAGGCGTGTATAAATCTACGATGCTGTATAAATCAGCCTGCGGAAACACGTTAAGCATCTGCTCCAACACTTTCTCGGCACCAGTATGTGTAATCAGCCAATCATGGACAATTGCGATCCGATCAGGAAGTATACCTTTCATAATAAAGACTCGATCACCTGCCAGGTTTTTTCAGCAGTCTTTGCCCAGGTGAATTGAGCTGCATGTTTTAATCCCTTCGAACGCAGAGCATCCTGCAAAGTTGAATCCTCCAATAGCAAGCTAATTTGATGAGCTATGTTGGCAGGATCATGCGGATCACAATACAACGCTGCATCTCCGCAAACTTCCGGTAACGAGGCAGTGTTTGATACGATCACCGGGCAACCACAATCCATGGCTTCCAAGGGTGGTAAACCAAAACCTTCATATAGGGAAGGATATACTAAACAGACCGCTTTCTGATACAATGCCTTTAAGACTGCATCCGAAACATACCCAATCCACCTCACATTTTTCGGGAAATCTATTTTAATTTTTGAGAATACACCAGGATTAGAACCCCCGATGATAATGACATCACAAAGCCGCTGATCTAAAAGAGATAGTGCATCTACGATTCTTCTAAAATTTTTTTGGGCATTCATACTGCTAACTGCCAAAATATATGGTTTATCACCAATATTATATTGATTCCAAATTTCCGGATCAGACAGCATGGAAATAAAATGATCTCCTCCCAGTGGAATAACATCAATTTTAGACGGAGGAATATTTGCATACCGGATTAATTCCCGTCTGGAAAACTCTGAGTAAGTCAGGATTCGGATTGCCGTCCTACCCAACAAACGGATCATCCACTGATACCAATATCGGAATGAGGGAGAATATGTCTGAGGAATAGCATAAACCGATGCATCTCCTATGGTAACTACGGTTCTTCTCTTTATGAGAGGAGCCATGTTACAAAAATTCACCAGAAAAGAGCCAGAAGTAGATATGGGCAGGGTTGTTTGTTCCCAGAGATGACCTTTCTGCTTTCCCAATGACTTGACAGGAATATGTTGTAAATTGAGTTCGTGCATGATCTGTTTGGGAGAACACAAAATCAGCTCATGCTGATTCTTATTAATTTTACCATTATCCAGCATACTATCAAACTGGCGTACTATTTCACATGCGACCCGTTGAACACCAGTTGTTTGTTGAGTGAGAAAACGCCCGTTGATAAAAACACGCATTTAATTCAGATCTCCTAAGTTTCTCTTACTGTCAGCATCCCCGCTTCTTTCTTGAGCAATCTTGGAGTTTCAAAATAATACCAACCCACTGCCAGGGTAAACCAATAGCCAAAGAAGCGGAATGTATCTGCAGTAAAGCCGACCATGAGAACACCCAACGTACTAAGAATCAGCGCCAATCCGATCGAGCTTAACCCTGGATTTATTTTATTTAATACTCGGTAAGTTGACCAACAAGACCAAAGGAAAGTTGCCCAAATCATCACGAACAATGCCAAACCAATAAAACCGATTTCGGCTAACAAACGAGCAAATAGTCCATGAGCAGGAGCCCATGCCGTATTATCCAGAAACGAAGCATATATGATTATTTCAGGGTTATTGTATGCATAATCAGGCAAGTAATAGGGCATGTAGAATCCATATTGTCCAAATCCTACTCCGATAATGGGGTGATCTAGTCCAATATTATAAGCAGTTTGCTGCGAACCAAAGCGACTTACATTAGACATATAGAATTCTTCTCCTTGCTGAGAAGTGATCAAGGTAGAAACAAGATTCGTAATTTTCTCTACAGGTTCTTCAACAGAGGCAAACATAACTATAAGTGAACAAACAACGACTGCTCCGATAACATAAATTGCGCCTCGGCGGACACGTCTACCCGCCTTCGCTAATAAGACAACAATGAAGATAATTAACTCTATGATGATTGTTATGTA
>JBAXBF010000217.1:0-5733 GCA_037142095.1 Chloroflexota bacterium | reverse complement strand
AAGATGAAATTGAAGATACAGAGGATGAATTATTACGATGAAAGTCATGACAGTTCTGGGAACGCGCCCGGAAATCATACGCTTGAGCGGTGTTATATCAAAATTAGATAAATTTTGTGAACATATCCTGGTACATACGGGTCAGAATTACGATACCCAACTTAATGATATCTTTTTTCAGCAGATGAAAGTTCGCCAGCCAGATTATTACCTGAATGCACGCGGCAGTCTTGGAGAGCAGATTGGCATCATCATGGCAAAAACAGAGGAATTATTGAAGGCAGAAAAACCAGACAAATTCCTTGTTTTGGGTGACACCAATAGTGCATTATCTGTTATCGTTGCGAAACGTATGGGAATTCCTGTGTATCATATGGAAGCCGGGAATCGTTGCTATGATGATCGAGTGCCAGAAGAAGTAAATCGTCGTATTATTGATCATAGCAGTGATGTGCTTATGCCTTATACTGAGCGTAGCCGACAAAACTTACTTCGTGAAGGTATACCAGGACAGCGAGTCTATGTAACCGGAAATCCTATACTTGAGGTTTTAAAATCCTTCGAGAATGAAATACAATCATCAACTATCTTCGATGAACTAGGTGTAAAATCGAACGAATATTTTCTTGTTACAATGCACCGGGCGGAGAATGTAGATGTATTTGAGCGCCTCACCCATTTTGTTCAGACATTTGATATACTCCAGCGCAAGTATAAGCTGCCAATCATCGTAAGTACGCATCCACATACGCGCGCCAGGTTGGAGAGTGGCGATATCCCGAACTCCAATAATAATGTTCGTTATATGCAGCCCTTCGGTCTTTTTGACTTCGTAGCATTAGAGAAGAATGCTTGTGTTGTGCTTTCAGACAGTGGTACAGTACAGGAAGAATGTTGCATTTTCAAAGTTCCTAATGTAACCATTCGTGATGTAACTGAACGTCCTGAGACAATAGAGTGTGGCAGTAACATATTGAGTGGTTCGGATCCAGATACAATTCTTAATTGTGTGGCGATGGTCCTATCTCGAGAACCTGATTGGATTCCACCAACTGAGTATTTGGCAAGGAATGTCAGCGATACTGTTGTCAAGCTTATCTCAGGATACAGGCTAAAATAATAAATAATGCCCTCCGATAATCCGTTAGTAAGCATCGTTATTCCGGTCTATAATGGGGAAAAGTATGTACGCGAGGCGATTGATAGTGTTCTAGCACAAACTTATCCCCATATCGAGTTGATTGTTGTAAATGACGGTGCTACGGACAGAACCCCTGATATTTTAAATTCTTACAAAGAACGAATCTGCATTATCAATAAGGAAAATGGTGGGGTTGCCACAGCTTTGAATGCAGGAATTCAAAATGCCAAAGGGGAATATATTGGCTGGTTAAGCCATGATGATTTATTTTTACCTAAAAAGATCGAGAGTCAGATTAGATTTTTGCTTACGCATCCCAATTTCGAAATCTGTTATAGTGATTATGCGATTTCTGGTCCAGACGGAAACATTATAAAAAACGTAAATACAGCCTGGTATCCCCGTGACCAAATCATAAAACATATGTTTGGCGGAGTTTATATACACGGATCGACTATCTTTCTTCGAAAATCTTGTTTTGATGTGGTCGGATTGTTTAATAGAGAATACCCAAATACACAAGACGTGGATATGTGGATTCGACTGAGTGAATGCTATGAAATGGGTCGTGTCCCTGAAGTATTGATGATATCCCGACGTCATGCTAAGCAAGGGTCACGTAATTATGCTTATCAACTGGCGTGTGAACAGTCTTTTTTTTCTGAAACCTACCTAAATATTGGGGCGGTTAAGATCCTTCCTGAATTAGCAAAAATAAAAGACCGAAATAAAGTAATTGCTGCTGGTTATGAATGGTTGGGAGATACAATGTTATATAAGCGACAGTGGCTGAAATTTGCAATAGAAAGCTACACACAATCGGCTAATATTTCACCTTCACTCAACATTATAGTTCTAATTAAAAAATTATTTGCATGGTTATTGATGCAAATGATGGGGGAAGAAGCAGTTACTCTCATCCGTATTCAAGAAGCTGTATTTTTGAAAAAAATAGGAAAACGAAGTGATGCACAAAGAATTCTTTTCGGAATAATAAAAGAATTTCCTCTGCATCTTGAGGCAATATTTTTATGGTGTTTATACTGTTTTAAGTAGGTATAAAATTTCTGGAATCATTTTTATAAAAACAGTGCTTCAACAAAACTGAGATAATAAATTACGGTTGTCTCAACCTCGTTAGCATGGAACTTAAGTTATAATTATGAAAGAAGCGTATCATCAATAATATAAATATAGGAGTATTCATGTCGTTACAAGATGAACTTGAAAAATGGCGTCAGGGAGCTTATAAAAAATCTATTGAAAAGTTTCCAGAGCGTAAACCGGTTTTTAAGACCTCGTTTAATACTCCCATTGAACCATTATATTGCCCAGAAGAAGATTCATATAATTATATAGAGAAACTTGGTTTTCCAAGTGAGTATCCATATACAAGGGGGGTACAACCGACGATGTACCGCAGCCGGCTATGGACAATGCGCCAATATGCTGGATTTGGTACTGCAGAAGAATCAAATAAACGCTATAAATACTTATTAGAGCAAGGTCAGACTGGTCTTTCAGTTGCCTTTGATCTACCAACACAAATAGGTTTTGACTCGGATCATCCCTTATCTGATGGTGAGGTCGGTAAAGTAGGTGTGGCAATCGATTCTCTGCGAGATATGGAGATACTTTTCGATGGTATTCCACTTGGTAAAGTATCAACATCCATGACAATCAATGCCACGGCATCTATTCTATTTGCAATGTACATAGTCGTAGCGGAAAAACAGGGATATAAAGCGAATGAACTTGATGGAACAATTCAAAATGATATCCTCAAGGAATATATTGCACGTGGGACCTACCGCTTTCCTCCTAAACCGAGTATGAGACTGATTACTGACATCTTTGCTTATGCATCGAAGGAAGTCCCGAAATGGAACACAATATCAATTTCTGGGTATCATATACGTGAGGCGGGCAGTAATGCTGTTCAAGAGGTTGCTTTCACCTTAGCGGACGGGATAGCCTATGTTGAAGCTGCACTCAAAGCCGGTCTTGATATAGATACTTTTGCTCCTCGTTTGTCCTTCTTTTTCAATGCCCATAATAATTTACTTGAAGAGGTAGCCAAATATCGTGCTGCAAGGAGGTTATGGGCTTGGATCATGAAAGAGCGTTTTAATGCGAGTACAAAATCACAGATTCTACGTTTTCATACTCAAACGGCAGGTTCCACATTAACTGCACAACAGCCTGATAATAACATCGTACGAGTCGCTATCCAGACTCTGGCTGCGGTGCTTGGTGGAACACAGTCATTACATACTAATTCACGGGATGAAGCAATGGCGCTTCCTACAGAAGAAAGTGTACGTATTGCATTACGAACTCAACAAATCGTAGCTTATGAAAGCGGTGTAGCCGATACAGTTGATCCA
Organism: Chloroflexota bacterium; assembly: GCA_037142095.1. Lineage (GTDB taxonomy): Bacteria > Chloroflexota > Anaerolineae > Anaerolineales > DRKV01 > JBAXBF01. Next base: position 2,205 of record JBAXBF010000217.1, on the reverse strand, counting down.
TTGGCGGGATCGTATTTCATTGAGGAGTTGACAAATACCATCGAGCAGAAAGCGAAGGAATATATTCAGAGAATAGATGATCTGGGTGGTATGGTCGAAGCAATTGAAAAAGGATTTGCACAAAGAGAGATACAGAATAATGCTTACCGATATCAGAAAGAGATTGAGTCTGGTGAATTTGTTGTGGTCGGTGTGAATAAATTCCAGGTCAAAGAAAATTCACCTCAGAATTTACTCAAAGTGGATCCTTCTATTCAAATTACCCAAATAGAGAAGATTAATAGAATTAAGGCAGAGCGTGATAATGATAGCGTTAAGCTTATGTTAGCTGAAGTTCGGAGAGCAGCCACATCAGGTGAGAATTTGATGCCTAGAATTATTGCTGCTGTCAAGGTTTATGCTACTCTGGGTGAAATTGTTGATGAAATGAAAGTAGTTTTTGGTGAACATAAAGAAACGGTAATTTTATAGTTGGTAGATATGAGTGAAAAAAAAATACGTGTTCTTATAGCAAAACCAGGACTCGATGGACATGATCGGGGTGCGAAATTTGTTGCTCAGACTCTTCGAGATGCTGGTATGGAAGTCATTTATACGGGGTTACGACAGACTCCTTCTTCAATTGTAGCTGCAGCGATCCAGGAAGATGTTGATGTAGTTGGGCTTTCTATCTTATCTGGTGCGCATAATACACTCCTTCCCCGTGTTGTGGAACTTCTCGAGGAAAATGGAGCGGGGGATATTCTTGTGTTTGGCGGTGGAGTGATCCCTGAGGCAGACATCCCATTTTTAAAAGAACATGGAGTAAAGGAAATATTTACTCCAGGTACCCCAAGCGATATATATGTGAAATTTATTCGAGAGAACGTACAGCAGCATAATGACCAAGGTGGATAATTTATTATTACCAGATAGTTCACTAAATATGCGTTTTCTCGCACGCCTCATCACAAAAATCGAGAATAATTCTCAATTTGCAGAAGAATTACTTTCAGAAATATATCAGGAAAATAATGAAGCTTTGATCCTGGGTATTACGGGACCACCAGGGGCAGGCAAAAGCACATTAATAGATAATATAGTTGGAAAATTTAGAGAACAGGGAAAGAAAATAGCTGTAGTAGCTATTGATCCTTCATCCCCCTTTTCAGGAGGAGCAATTCTGGGAGATCGAATCCGGATGTCTTCTCATTTCATGGATCCAAATGTATTCATTAGAAGCATGGGGAGTCGAGGCTATCTCGGAGGAGTAGCTCCCGCGACAGTAAATGTCATGAATTTCTTGACCGCTGTTGGTTTTGATGTGGTTATAATCGAAACGGTCGGAGCAGGACAATCTGATATTGATATCATGTACTTGGTTGATTCCGTTCTTCTTGTTTTGGTTCCAGGATTGGGCGATGATATCCAGGCTTTAAAAGCTGGAATTATGGAGATCGCCGATATATTTGTGGTGAACAAGGCAGATAAACCCGGAAAAGAAAAACTGATGGCTGAGATAAATATGCTCTTAATGCTTAAGCAAGAACAAGTTGATTGGATACCTCCTGTGCTGGAAGTTGTAGCTACAGAAGGTGAAGGAATTGACACATTAATCGCTGAAATTAAACGACACAAAGAATACTTAACAGAACATTCTTTTGATGTAAAAATAAAAAAGGTTGAACGGCGCATACGACGAATGATCGAAGAAAAAATCGACGAACGCGTTCATGGGTCTTTTAAGGATAATGATCGACTTAATTTGTGGATTGAAAAAGCTATTGATGGAAAAATTAATCCCTATTCACTAATAAAAGATTTTGATAAAAAACTAACAGTTTTATGGGAGGGTTAAATGGCTACCAAAAAATTAAATCATATCGGTATAGCAGTTGAAAACATTAATGACTATATCAATTTTTACAAAGATGTCCTTGGTCTTCGGTTCGAAGGTGAAGAAACTGTTATTGAACAAAAAGTGAAGGTTGCTTTTTTGACAATTGGTGAGACCAGAATTGAACTCCTTGAACCGACGGCAGATGACAGCCCGGTAAGAAAATTTATTGAGAGTAAAGGAACAGGGGTACATCACCTCGCTTTTGATGTTGACGATATTGAAGCCGATTTGGAACGCTTGAAAAAAGCGGGAGTGAGACTGGTTGATGAAAAACCGCGTTCTGGGGCACACGGCACAAAAATTGCTTTTATCCATCCCAAAGAGGC
>JBAXBF010000216.1:0-5740 GCA_037142095.1 Chloroflexota bacterium | reverse complement strand
ATGAGAGCAATTGCCGTTCTGGATGAGTCAGTGCTCGGCAGTAACTCAACGTGTGGAAACCGTGACCAAATCACCACCCATTTTTCGGTTTCTCGTTGCGTTTGCTCTGCTCTATCAGTATGGATGGGTAAATAATCACTTCCTGGGCTAATTCTCTCATCTGTTTCGGTTAGTATCCAAATATCCGCTTGAACTTCTTTAATCCAATCAAGTATCTTACGGGTTCGGGATGTGTTTACTGTGGCTCTCTGAAGATTCCAGGTGGCGATTCGCATATATTATCCTGTAAATTAGGCACGCAAAAGTGGAACTTATTTGCGAGAGGGTAAATTTTTAACGATGGGAAAAGTTTACCATAAATCTATGTTGCATCTATTTTGATAGGCCATTATGGTGCTTAACTTGTGGTCGATGGACTAACGGGTTGGTTTTAGCCGCAGTAATGCTTCTACCTGCTATTTCAATTAACATCCGCAAAGCATTATTGACCGATTCTGAATCGGGGAACATCTCGGCAATTTCAGGCGATAATACAACTACGTTACTACCCTGCATAAAGCGGTCGAAATATTTACCGCGCACACCCTTACTAAAATCGTAATTATCCAACATATCAGGGTCGCGTTCAATTTCAATTTGTTTCTTCATAAGCTTTCCTTTCATGTGTATTGGCGATACGAGCACTAATAATACGAATTTTGTCTCCCCGGTCGGTATGCACGACAACCAATAACCTTTGTTGAATTGACATCCCAATAATTATGAACCGCTCTTCTATTTTTGTATGTAGTGGATCGGGGATGGTAGATGAAAGCGGATCATTGAATACGGTCGCCGCTTCTTCAAATGCTACGTTGTGCTTGCGCTGATTAGTTCTCGCTTTAACCGGATCCCATTCTACAGTTACTTTCATTTTATTCTACGAAAATATCATGATCATTTAAGTGTAATATTGATCAAATTCGCTACGCTATTGCTTTTTGTTGTGTGTATATTGCATTGCCTAATCGAATTATAGCATAAATTATGCGTACCTCGAGTAATTCAATAAGAACAATTTCGCCCACAAACGAGAAGGTAAAACTTGAATCAATCGGAGAACGTTTCCATATTTTCGCATATTTGACTTTTGCCTCGTTAATCGCGATGTAACTATCATTTTTCTGGAATCGGATTTGGCAATGATCTATTGTTACAGAATCCGGAGCGGCTGACTTCTATATTTGTCTTTGCATCCACACGATATCGAAATCAATACCTTTCTTTCTCCCAATATTCTGGAATCGTCCACATTCTTTAAATCCATTTTTCCGGTGGAATTTTATACTGTAATCGTTCAGAGAACTGATACTCGCCAGGATATTATCGATATTGATTTTTTTTGCTTCAACAATTAAATAATCCAATAACCGATTTCCCAATCTCCTTCCCGTAAACTCCGGTCTGATGAAATAAGAAATCTCCGCAGTTCGGAGAAAAGCCGGCTGGAAATGGTATGGACGTAATACTCCGTAACCAACGAGTTCGCCGTCAGAATTTTTTAGCGCAACTGCCGGGTATCCCTTCGTCCGACTCATTATCATATCATAAAACTCGTAGCCTACCTTTTCTTCCCGATAAGCTGCAAAGCTGTTTTCAACATAATAATTGAATATGTCAATAACTGATTTCCGGTCTTCAGGATTTAAGGATTCAATCTTAAATTCCATGTTTGTTGTTACCTCTTTTCTGCTTGAAGTGACGCTTTCTTTTTATTGTATAAAGCTGAGTCTGTCACATTTTACCATTGATTTCTTAAACCTTGAGTACTACTGAGGTACCCATCCATGTCCGATATCATCCATTGATAACGGATATATCCGGTATCAAGGAAATTACGAAAAATTCTCATTTGACACCATCCATTATACGGCTATAATTATCTGTCTAACTTTATGACACTGGTGGAGAAGATTTTACTTTCTCCTTTTCTTTCTTGTCAGGCGGGCACATCATTATCCATCTAACCGCGTATTTGAATACTTAGATCTAATCCGCTCTGACAAAATTAATTATTCTAACGGATCTATTTTGAACACTCTTTTAAACCACGAAAAACGTTGGCTCGTCTTGAGCGTAATGTGTATTGTCTTATTTATCATCTCGATCGATAACACTGTCCTCGGTCTGGCATTACCCTCCATATCGAAGGGACTCGGAGCCACAGCCGGTCAATTACAATGGGTGGTCGACTCCTATACGCTGGTTTTTGCAGCATTATTGATCACGACCGGTTCGATTGGCGATCGTTATGGTCGAAAACGTTCCCTGCTGATTGGTCTTGCCTTATTCGGATTAGGATCTTTGGGCGCAGCTTTGTCGGTAACAACAAATATGCTCATCGGTTTTCGCTCTCTTTTGGGTGTGGCTGGAGCCTTGGTTATGCCATCCACCCTGTCCATTCTCATTGATGTGTTCAGGGATCGCAAAGAACGAGCAAAAGCCATTGCAATCTGGTCAAGTATCTTCTCGATTGGTGCCGGGATCGGTCCCATTATCGGTGGATTTTTAATTAATTCTTTTAATTGGTCTTCCGTATTCTATCTCAACCTACCGATCGTAGTCATCGGTCTGATTGGAGGGTATATCCTGGTGCCTGAATCCAGGGATTCCAACGCTCCGAAACCGGATATACCAGGCGTATTCCTCTCCATCATCGGCTTGGTTACTCTGGTATATGGCATGATCCGCGCTGGAGAATATGGTTGGACTTCGAATATTGTGCTGATTTCTTTTGGGATCGCAGCCGTATTTCTCACTGCCTTTATCTGGTGGGAAAATCATTCATCCAATCCGATGCTGCCACTGGTTTTCTTCAAGAATATGTCGTTCACGGGAGCTAACGCCGCATTGACCATCAGTGCCTTCGCTATGATGGGATCGATGTACTTCTTCAGCCAATATTTTCAATCGGTGCAGGGTTATTCTCCGTTGACCGCCGCACTTTGTATGTTGCCCATGACCCCGGCAGTATTCTTTTCTACCATGGCATCCATTCGAGTGGATCGTGAATTTGGGACGAAACCCACCATGATTCTTGGCTTATTCCTTTCCGCAACCGGATTATTTCTCTTTTCACAATTTGCCGGAATTAACACCCCCTATGGGTACATTTTACTCGTAATAATTACGCTTGGCAGTGGGATTGGTTTTACGATGAGTCCGGCTACCAATTCGGTAATGAGTTCTTTGCCTCCCAGCCGGGCAGGTATCGGCTCAGCGATGAATGATACTACGCGTCAGTTAGGCGGCGCATTGGGTGTGGCTGTTCTGGGAGCGATCATGAATGGAATCTATCGCTCTGAAGTGAATCATTTAGTGGGTAAAAACGGATTATCCGAAGCAATGTTGGAGAGTGTCCGCAGCAGTATCCAAAGCGCCCATATGACTGCCCAAACCCTTGGGAACGATATTGCCAGTGTTGTCATCCAAACATCCAGCCAGGCATTTGTAGATGGTATGAAAGAAGCGCTGCTCATCGGCAGTATTGCCATGTTGGTGGCTGCTATCGTTGCCGGGAGTATTTTGCCTGGAAAAGAGAAAGTCAACAAAGATACAGTATTAGAGAATAAGAGTTTTGTGGAAGAATAGATAATCTGAAGATGGTGGCGTATGTCATCTCAACCTGATATCAGGCATTTTATATTTTTTGTGCGATGACCAAATTCGAAAAAGAACATTCTTGTATATCTTGAACTCTTAAATCATATTTCAACAGCGTTTTTTGCCAGTCTCTCTTCAGATACTCACGAAACACAGACGGCTCACCTCTACCCCATACAGCAAGAAACCATTGTGTCCATCTGTCTGTTTGCATGGCAAAATCTAGTAAATAAAACATACCGCCGGTTCGCAGCACTCGTCTTACTTCTTTGAATATTTCTTCTCGAGAGCCTGATTCCATTTCATGCAAAGCATAGCTGGTCATTACCCCATCAAAGTAACTATCTTCAAATGTTGTCCGGCGAGCACCCATTATCTGAACCGTTAGATTATTCAGGTTCGCGTTTCGTATTTTCTTTTGTGCTACGGCTAGCATACCTTCTGATAGATCGATACCGATGATTTGTGTCTGGGGGTTTTGCTTAGCGACCGCTATGGAGGTTGCGGCTGTTCCAACACAGATATCTAGCAATCGAATCGCATGAGGAGATAGTGTAACAGCCAGTCTTTGACGAGGATGACATTTATGACCCAATAAGAAAATCAAGTCAAAGATGTCATACTTGGGTCCAATCAAATTGTAGAAATTCGTTTCATAAATCAAGAAATTAATAAGGAGCCAGATTGCTAATTTTTTGGTTATTTTGAGGAATTGAACACTCTAATCTGTTCAAAATCCTTCATTACAATATTCTGAAATATCCCATATTCATTAAGAACTCATTTTGTAACTTGACGATTCAACAATTTTAAAAATCCGTCAACGACGATTGGATCAAAGTGTTTTCCGCTTTGCTCAATAATATAATCTAATGCCTTTTCCTTCTGCCAGGCGACCCGGTAAGGCCGGTTGCTGGTAAGTGCATCCCATACGTCCACAATTGCAAAGATACGCGCTGCAAAAGGAATTTCATCACCTTTCAATCCTCGTGGGTAACCACTTCCATCCCACTTTTCGTGATGACAGTAAGGAATATCGAGTGTGAGATTCAAGTAAGTAATGGGTGTAAGAAGTTCATGGGCGTATTCGGGATGCCGCCGCATGATCTTCCATTCGCCATCGTTTAAGGTACCAGCCTTGAGTAAAACCGAATCGGGAATCCCCATTTTGCCAATATCGTGCAAGATGGCACCGCGCCGAATATCTTCTATCATCTCCTCACTCACACCCATTATGAGTGCTAAATCGAGTGTCATCTGAACAACACGCCGCGCATGTCCTTCCGTTTCATGGTCGCGAAGTTCAAGTGCATGTGCCCACCCTTCGAGCGTCGTATCATAGGCTAATGAAAGTTCGGTGGCAGCTTTCACTGCCTGTTCATGCAAGGTGGTTCGATGAATGGCATTCGCGGCAATATCGGCTATAGCTGATAGCAATCTGATTTCGGATTCGCTCATATCTGTATTACGTTTCATTCGTATATAACCGATCAATTTTTCCTGGGCGATGAGTGGTACACCTGCACGGTCATATATCCCATTGCGACTCCATTTTTTAGCCTCCTTTTTTGTATCATATATGAAGTTAGGTTGTAATGTATTTCTGATGATTGTATTAATGCCGACTCCTTTCTTTTTCCGTGATCCTTTTAGATGTTTCCATGATCCAATTGCGGCTTCTATGACGGAGTCATCGTTTGATGGATCGATAATTTCGATAATGACCGAATCAAAATTGAGTTGGTTGACCAATTGCTCGACAATTTTTGGTAACATCTCAGCACGATTGGATGCTGTTCGCAGTGCTGAACTAAGTGTCGCAATCGTCTGCAATTCATCTTCATGCTGTCTACGTTCTGTAATGTTATGGATTATATTCATAATCGCCGGTTGCCCTTCATAATGAATGGATTGGGATATAAACTCGGCATATACCCGTTGACCATTTTTCTGAGTAAGGATCGTTTCAAATTTTGTGATACCCTTGAATTTAAGTTCATTTTGTCTGGATTGTAATTGCTCGATGGTAATATCCGGTTCGAGAATATCTGGTGATAAACGAAGCATTTCCTCTTTGCTGTAACCAAGCATATTATGT
>JBAXBF010000215.1:0-5752 GCA_037142095.1 Chloroflexota bacterium | reverse complement strand
TTGAAACCGAATATACTTACGGCAGCGGTTCAGCAATAGCTGCCGGCTGCTTCTGCAACTTGCTTCGGATGAAGAGCAGCAGCGCTCCCAAGCCAAAGAAAGTAGCGACCCAGACTGCCAGCCATCCCAGCACAGGGATGGATGCCACGATTGCGATCAGCAATACGCCGAGCAGCGTGCACCAGAAGATGTTTTCTGCGGCGCTGGGAGCAAAGCGACTCAAGATCAACTTGCCCGCCCAGTATCCGACCACCACTTCGGTGAAGTAGGTGAGGATGAAGACAAACAACGTTGTCAAAATTGCCAGCACAGCCAACCCGCTTATGATGACGGTAGCAGACAAACCGCCCAGGGTCAAAACACCCAAGAAGATACCGAGCAAGATCACCACAACCAAGGCAACCGGCAGGGCAACGATCCAGAACAGGATGAAACTGAGGAAGCCCCAACCCAGGCTCGCCATAGGTTTGCCATGCAGTGCTTCAGCAGGTTGTTTTACCCACGTAGGCAGCAACCAGGCACCCATCAGCGCCACGATCAGCAGGGCGACCAGATAACGAATGCTGTTCAACGCCCAACCCACCGCAAGAGCCTGAGGAGTCGCGGGGACATCTTCGTTGATCTTATTCTTTTCTGGCTTCGGCATGAGGTGGGTCACCTCACCGGTGATGACACTCGCCGGAATAGCAGCATCATCCTTCGATGTATAGGTCAGCGTACCGAAAATTTTAGCATTGTCACCCAGCTTCAGACCCGGGTTAACCGATGGCATGGGCGGAACATCCTTCATAAATTCTGAAAATCGAACGCTATCCTGCTTTTTGTCCGATGCGTCTCCCACTTCGGCTTTGACATAACCACCCACCTTGCCGTTGATCTCCGCACCTTCTGCACCCATGTTCATGTTGCGAGCGACGTCACCGCCTGAGAACAACTGGTATCCAGCATACACCAGGTCTTTACCAATGGAACTACCGACTTTGGTTTCCAGACTGTAAGCTGCCCCCATGACATCCTTGCCAATTTTGGCATTGGGTCCCAGAGTCAACGCCATCCCGGCAATGCGGGCGGAACCTGTTACCGTGCCGTTAATCGTAATCGTCTTCCCCGCCGCGATGACATCCCCATCGACGGTGCCGTTGATCACGATGGCGCTTCCGGCGGCAACCACATCGCCATTAACCGTCCCATCCATCACGAATGTATCCGCACCGACATAGAGATCGTCATTGACAATCTCACCAGCACCAATTTCGATCTTATCACCGCTGCGACCATCAAACGCATAGGCTGCCGGGACAAACACCAGCAGGGTGATCAGCAACAGAGCCAGAACGCTAAACACTTTGAAAGAAACTTTTTTATTCATTTTTTTACCTCCGTAAAATAATTGATTGCGAACCTTAAACTAAGACTTAGTCTCACCAACATGATCAATCATACCAAGCTGTTCGTCACACTGAACAGTGCCGAAAGTCATATCGTTAGTCATATGACTATCAGGCTGCTAAAAAAGAAGACAAGCGGTTGGATCATGAAACAAGTCCGGTCAAAACCTTGACATTTAGTACGGGGCATATTAGAATAAGAGTGCTCGAATTTGCGAGCATATTAGCCGAGATAGCTCAGTTGGTAGAGCATGCGACTGAAAATTGCAGTGTCGTCAGTTCGATTCTGTCTCTCGGCACAAGCGGATAATATAGAAAAACCGCACCAGCGGGCGTAGTTCAGTGGTAGAACGTCTCCTTGCCAAGGAGAAGGTCACGGGTTCGAATCCCGTCGCCCGCTCCACGAAAACAGACTGAAGATAGAGATTGTTGCAAAGCATATTAATCGCTTCAGTCTTTCGTTTCCGTGGCGACGTAGCCAAGTGGTAAGGCATGGGTCTGCAAAATCCTGATCACGGGTTCGACTCCCGTCGTCGCCTTTAAGCAAAAAAAGGGCTGTTAGATCAATAACAGCCCTTTTTTTGTTGCTTCTCATTCTTTCTGAAACGGAACTTATTTTCCCATCTCGATCATATCTTGCGCCGATCTATCCAATTCTTGCAAGGTGAGCGGGACACGCTCCAAGGTAAAATAGGAACGGAACAACTGTGTTCCGGCATCCTGCAATCCCCAGCGCACATTTTCCCAGGAAGGCAGCACCGGCTCAGCCTGTGCATCCTTAAGCAATTCCAATCCGGCAGCCCATTGCGGGTGGGCAATGCCGTAGTCTTTCATGGCATCCCTGGCAGAAATCCGCGTCGGGAATAAGCCGGACAGAAGACTCCACCGCACCTGGGTCGCGCTGCTCGTCATCCAACGCATAAACAGCCAGCCAGCCAGTTCCTGCTGGGGCGTTCCCTGAATGAGGACAAAGGATGGGATCTGAGCGTTTACAACCGGCTTCCCCACTGAAGAAGGATAAGGGATTAACGTCCAGGCATCTTTGTTGTTACCTTCGATGAATGCCATCGTTTGATAAGGCAGATCAATAAGGCTGCCGGAAACAACCAGTGTCCGCCTTTTGACAAACTCCTCATCTGGATAGCCCTCTGTCGCAGGAACGATGCTCATATCCCAGGCACATTTTTTCTCCAACAATCTTCGTAAAAAGAAAAAGGCATCTTCGTGCTCTTTCGAATCAAAAGTATATTTAGAATTCAGGACGTTTTCATTGCTGAGGCTGACAATATCGCCGCCGAAAGCGCGCAGCCAGGCAATCATCACGTGCGGCGTGGCATTCAGGATCCACCCCCCTGCAAAGTCATTTTTAACATCCGCATCTTTTTTCATGTATTGGTTGGCTGCGCAGGCTTGTTCCTGGAATTGTTCGGGGGTTTCCGGCGCAGCATTGAAACCCATCTCTTTTGCCCAAGTCTGGTTATAGAACAGGTAATTGCCTACGATTTGCACCGGCAGCGCAAGGCGTTCATTGTCCACCATGCCATTCTCCCATGCCAGTGGCAAGAAGTCTTTTTGTTCGTCTGCGCTTAATCCCCACTTGGGATCATCAACAAAGGGCGACAAGTTCTTCACACCACCATACATTTTCCAACGGGCAGCCTGGTCAGCAAAAGCGAGTACAACCTGCGGCGTGTCTTTTGCAATCATCGCATTTTTTAAGTTCTCGGAGAGACTTGAATTACCCCCCTTGTTGACCGTTTTGACCTTAATCCCCCATTCGTTGCTCTTATTAAACTCATCGATAATGGGCATGATCTGTTCTTCAGGCATCGCATGCCAAAAGACGATGGTCGTGTCCTGCGGGTTGAGATTCGGATCCAGTTGTTGCGCTCCCGAAACCGGTTTTTCCACGGGAACCAGGGTTGGTTCCACCTGGGGAGTCGCCAAAGCCTCTGCTACTAACGTCTTAACCGGTCCGATCGCTTTTTCAACGGCGGTTTGGGAAGGGACTGGCGATGCTTGCTCTGCTTGAGGTGGTGGCGTTACACTGCTAGTACATGCTGGCAAAATTCCCACCAGCAATATAATTAATAATAAAATGGTTTTTTGGGGCATATTTTTCATAGAATGAGGTATCATATTAGATTGATTAACAAACATGGTTTATTATAACTTAATCCCGTAATGACAAAAAGGTATTTAAGCAATGACTTTAATGTCCGAGCGTATTTCTATCTTAAAATCTCAACGGCTTGCCAATTTAGACTTGGGCGAGGAGTTTGTCCTGCCGCATTACAGCGGAAATTCTATCTTATCCATCCCTACCAGCCTGTGCACGCTGTTCAATGTACCGGGTTTAAGACACGCCGGATTAGATAAAAACATCTTAAGTGAAGTTTCTGGTGACATCCAAAAGGTGATCTTAATCTTGATGGATGGGCTGGCATTTCAACGTCTGCAACGCTGGATAGAGGACGGCACTGCACCCGTCTGGAATTCCTTGATCGAACGCGGGGTATTAGCCCCCCTGACTTCGGTTTCCCCCAGTACGACTTCCACAGCCATCACTTCGATATGGACAGGCTGTAGCCCACGCGAACACGGTATCGTCGGTTATGAATTATGGTTGAAGGAATACGGGATCGTCTCGAATATGATCCTGCAAACGCCGATGAGCTTCCACAATAACGGCTCGGCAAGCGGTCATTCCTTAAACCACGCCGGTTTCAAAACGAAAGAGTTTTTACAGATTCCCACGCTAGGCAACTACTTAAAAGCACACGGCGTGCAGGTGAGCGGTTTTCAGCATCACTCCATCCTCTATTCTGGGTTTACCCAGATGCTGATGAACGATGTGAACTTGAGCGGGTATGGCACGGTGGCGGAATTATGGTTGAACCTGCGCGAATGGTTGGAGAACAACAATGCCAACCGCCAATACAAAAAACGCTTCGCGTGGGTTTATTGGGCGGAGGTGGATCATCTCTCCCACAGAAACGGACCCGACGATGAACGCCCCGCTGCCGAGTTTGCCGTTTTCAGCCAGACCCTGGAGCGGTTCTTCCTTAACAAACTCAGTCCTTCCGCCCGGCGCAAGACACTTCTGATCCTGACCGCTGACCACGGGCAGATCCATACCTCGCTCTCGGTTTTTTCTGAGATGCGCAGCCATCCGCTGCTGAACGAATGTCTGCACATTAACCCCACCGGCGAAAACCGGATGGTCTATCTGCACGTCAAGCCCGGGCGAATTAAAACTGTGCGTGAATACGTGGAGCAAACCTGGAAAGGGCAGTTTCAGGTATTCAATTCATCTGATCTGGTGGAGAGCGGATTATTCGGAGCAGGGCAGTCTCACCCGGATTTGAGCAGCCGCATGGGCGATTTGACCCTCATCCCGCACAGCAACCAATATCTATGGTGGGCATCTAAAGAGAACCATCTCATCGGCAGGCACGGCGGTTTGCATGAAGAAGAGATGATCGTGCCTTTCCTGGCAGCCCGTCTGGATTGAAAAGTTGGATTAAAAGCGCAATGCTCACTTTTAGAAGCGAGCATTGCAAGAAATTTCTAAGGGATACAAGGCTGCCCATCATTGGTTGCCCATTTGATCCCGAGCGGGGAATCATTCGGTTGGCGGAAACAGGTATCCTTCGGGTAAAACAGCCACAGTTTCCATGCCCACCCCGGAACGAGCACATAGCCATCGCCGGTCACGGGGTATAGATACGTACCATGTTTTCCCGAGGAAGCGACGTGCACCGTTGTTGCCGCCGAAAGATTGGCGCTTGATTGCACACTGCTTCCGACTGGCTCTTCATCGTTGATCACGCCTGCGTAACCAGGTTGGGCGGGGAGAAGGGCAAAAAGCACCGCCACGATCAGCAATGCCACTAACCCAAGTTTCATCATTTTCTGGATCATCAATTTGAACCTCCTCAATGGTTTTCGGTGCAACGCTGCACCTATTCTTCAATTCTTAATTATATCACTAACCTGACATTTTTTTACTTAATAAACGCTGATAATCTTCGGGGGTATCCACGTCCAATAAAAACAACGGATCCTCCCAGATGACTTCGCCGATTTCATAACGCTCGAGGATGGCTCTGCCGCCCACATCGCCCTCCAGCGTTAGCAGGTCGTTGAATGCCGGGCGGGCAAACAAAACCGGGTTGCCGCGCCTTTCCCGGCTGCGCGGCATGATCACCGGCAGACCCGTTTCGCTATACTTCTTCAGCAGGGCAAGGATGAGTTCCACCGGTATCTGGGGTTGGTCGGCTAAAAGAAACACCGCCGCGCCCACCTCATCTGGCAAAGCGCGCAAACCCGTCTGCAGCGAGCCGCTCTGTCCTTTTTCCCAC
>JBAXBF010000214.1:0-5781 GCA_037142095.1 Chloroflexota bacterium | reverse complement strand
GAAATTAGGAGGCAAGCCTCTTCGCCGTTACCGAGTGTACCAGATGGATATTTAACCTGCATATGATAAAATAGAAATAGGGAATATCTCTGATGGATAAAATGGTGGAAAAAGAGACGCTACAATCCAAGTGGATTTTCGGTGAAACATTATTGGCACCCGGTGTAAAACCCACTGGCTTTTTATCCGTATCCCAAGAGTTATTACAAGAGATAGTCAGCCGAATTGTCTTCAGTTTACACCCTGAAAAAATCATCCTTTTTGGGTCATACGCAAAAGGTCATCCAACTGCTGACTCAGATGTGGATTTGCTGGTAATCATGGAAACGAATGAACGTCCCGTAGAACGTTATCTGGCTGTATCTCGACTGCTACGGCCGCGTCCTTTTCCGATGGACATTATTGTACGGACACCAGAAGAAATTCTTACAGCACTGAAACAAGAGGATGTATTCTTCCGTGAAATTTTAGAAACTGGACGGGTTCTGTATGACCATACAGAATAATGTTTCAGCATGGATAGAACGGGCAGAAGAAGATTATACACTTGCCCGAACATCCTTGCAACGTAAAAAGCCGCTTCTAAATGGAGCGGTCTTCCATGCTCAACAATGTGTTGAAAAATATCTCAAAGCGCTACTCGTTTTCCACCAACTACCTTTTCCAAAAACCCACGACCTTGCCGCTTTAGGTGATTTATGCTTACAAATCGGTGTCATTGTCCCAATCAATGAGGATTCTCTGCAGCGATTATCAGCATATGCAGTTGAAGCGCGTTACCCTGGTGAACAACCAAGTATGGAGGATGCCAAAGATGCAATAGAAACAGTCAAATCCGTGCGAGGATTTGTTCGCAAGTACCTCCGCCAACATAAATATAGGTTACTTTAATTTTTTAACTTTCATATTTGCCTTCATCCTATATTGTGTTACTGAAAAAGGAAGTTAATATTACAACCCCAAATACGTGTGACGAATGTGTTCATTGCCGATAAAATCCTGGGGGAGACCTTCCATCTCGATGCGTCCCTGGTTGAGCACATAACAATAATCGCTGGCTGCCAGAGCCATTTGCACATTTTGTTCCACCAGAAGGATGGTCAGCCCGGTTTGTTTGAGCTGCATGAGAATTTCAAACATTTGTAACACAAGCACCGGAGAAAGCCCGAGAGAAAGTTCGTCAAACAACAAAACAATCGGATTGCCCATTAATCCGCGTCCGACAGCCAGCATCTGCTGTTCCCCTCCGGAAAGTGTGCTGGCTTTTTGCTGGGCGCGTTCTTTGAGGCGTGGAAACAGATTGTACACCCTTTCCATGTTTTGGCGCATGAGGGAACGGGCACGCAGGGGTGCTGCGCCCATTTCCAGGTTTTCCTGAACGCTCATACTGCCAAAAAGTTGCCGCCCTTCGGGAACCAGAACCAGCCCCATTTCCGCTTTGGTATGGGCAGCCAGCTTACTGACATCCTTCCCATCAAAGAAGATGGCTCCGTGCCAGGGTTTAATCAAACCGATGGTCGTGCGCAGCATGGTTGTTTTGCCAGCACCGTTCGCCCCAACCAGGGAGGTAAGCTTCCCCTCCTGCAGAGCCAGGGTCGTACCCCATAATATTTGGACTTCTCCATATCCCGCATCGACATCTTTAAGTTCAAGCACAGGCATAGTTCATGGCTCCTTGGAAATTTGGGAAACAGAGGCGGGGTTCAACATTTGAGCCAATTTGGGATCGCCAAGGTAAGCCTGAATGACGCGCTCATTTTGGGATATCTCGTTTGGCGTCCCCACGGCAATCAATTCTCCATAATCCAGAACAAGGATGCGCTCTGAAAGGTCCATTACTGCGTGCATGACGTGTTCAATCATGAGAATGGTAATCCCCCAAGCATGTATTTGGCGGATAACCTCCACCAATTCTGCGACTTCGGTAGGGTTCAGTCCAGCCAGCACTTCATCAAGAAGCAATAGTTGCGGTTTCGCAGCCAGCGCACGTGCCAATTCGAGTCGTTTTTTCTGAGCGAGGTTCAGGCTGCCAGCGAGTTGATCAGCGCGGGGGAGCATCCCTACCAGCAGCATGATTTCAGCAGCGATCTTTTCGGCTTCTGCCAGGCTTTTGCCCCGCCCGCCAAAACAGGCGCCCGCCATAATATTCTCACGTACGCTCAGATCATTGAGCGGTTTGACAATTTGATGGGTACGCGCCATGCCTAAATGTGCCATTTCATAAGTCTTTTTTTTGTTGACGATACTGCCGAAAAACTTGATATTGCCTTTATCCGCAGGGTATATCCCGTTAATGACATTGAAGAGGGACGTTTTTCCCGCACCATTGGGTCCGATGATACCCAGAATTTCACCTTGCGGCACGTCAAAAGTGATATTGTTAAGTGCTTGCAGTCCCCCGAATCGTTTATAGAGGCTTTCCACTTGCAGGATCATTGCAGCACCTTGCGTAAAGAGGGGGCTTTTTTGCAGATCAAACCGATGATGCCCGTCGGGGCAAACAGAACAAACACCAGTAGAATGACACCTGAGATGGCAAGTTGAATATTCTTAAAAATGGGAGTGGTAATTAGAAAACTGCGGATGCTCTGGTAACCAACCGCGCCAAAGATAGGTCCCAGCACCATCCCCGGACCACCCAGCATGACCATGACAAGCATTTCAATGGAGGTTTGTAACTGGAATGCTGTGGGCGGTTCAATATTGCCATTTTTGAAAAAATAAAGCACACCGATGATCCCGGGGAAAAAGGCAGAGAGGACATACGCCCAGGTTTTGGCATCCGCGGCAGCAACCCCAATCACTTCGGCTGCATCTTCATCCTCTCGAATAGCCAGCAATCCCAGTCCAAATTTTGAGGTTTTAATCAGGTAACTGACCAGGACAACCGAAAAAGTGATTCCAACCATCATCCAAAAAGAGAATTCAAGAGCGGCAGCAGGTCCGCCCATATCTTTATAGACTTGGAAGTTGAGTTCCATGCCGATGGATCCGCCAAAGGGTTTGAAGTTTTTAATGAAGGCTGAAACGGCTTCATTGACTCCAATCGTGGCAAGAGCAAAATAAGCCCCGCGCAGACGGAGAATTGCCTTGCCGATCAGAAAGGCGAGCAACGCCGATGCAAAACCGCCTGCCAGCAACGCTGCCCAAAGGGGAGCATTCTGGACGCTGAGCAGGTAGAACCCAACGTAACCACCGAATCCCAAATAAACAACATGCCCAAAACTGATATAGCCCGTATAGCCAAGTAGAATATTCAGACTGGATGCGAGCGCAACTGCCCGTAAAATGGTAAATACAGTTTCCCGGGTGGATTGTTGCCGGTCTATAACAGGCAAAACTGCCAGAATGGCGACAGAGAGCATTATAACCAGCAGGCTGGAATGCCTTCGGAGGATTTTCATTTATTCGTTCCCAGAATACCGCGCGGGCGAACGAGCAAGATGAGCACAAAAAGAAAAAATTCGACCACTGGCACCCAGCTTGTTTCCATGAAAGCTGGAATGATACCTTCCATCACCCCCAGGATCAAGCCGCCCAATAATGCACCGATAGGATTACCCAGCCCGCCAAGGACCCCAATGATAAAGCTTTTTATTTCATACTTTCCCCCCTCCAGAATGGTGAATGGGAAGAAAGTTGCAATCAATGCCCCTGAGAGGGCTGCCAGCATCGTACCAATGCCAAAACTCAACCCCAAAATAAGGTCGGAGGGCACTCCAACAATTTCAGCGGCGGCGCGGTTATCGGTCACTGCGCGAATATATTTACCGGGGCGGGTGCGGTAGAGAAACAAGTACAGCGCGCCAGCAGTCAAGATGGACACAAACGCGGCTACAAGACGGGTAAGCGGCACAACCGTGGATCCCAGCGTAATGCTACCCAAGGTAAAATCCACATTGTATGGACTGGCACCAAAAACTGCCGTTCCCCAGCCGATGATGATCATATTGATGGAAAAGGTAGCCAGCAGGGAGGATAGATGGGGCGCGTTGATAACATGTTTGACTGCCACAAAGTAAATAAAAAATCCGAAGAGCAAACCCAAGACAGCCACAACCAACAAGGCGAGATAGGGATTAAGGCTGAGCGAAGAAACCAATAAATAAACACCAAACATCCCCAGGGCAATCACGGCACCATGCGAAAGGTTTATGACATTCATGACACCCCAGATCAGCGTCAGCCCCATGGCAGCGATGCCATAAACAAATCCTAATAACAAACCATCAATCAAAAAATTGATCATTTCAGCGGAGGGGATAGAGCAGCGTAGCGGTTGCGCCAACGGTGGGCCAGACGACTTGGCTTATCAGGTGCCCGGTTGTATCTTTCTGCCATTGAATATAAACCATGGAATGTCCAATCTGCAAACCATGTGCTTTTGGAGTTGTATCAAACTGGATTGCCCCGTAAAAAGTGTGGACATCGAGTGCATCGAGAGCGGTTTTAATGGCAGCCGGGTCAGATGAGTTCGCGTTCCGAATAGCTTTCTCCAAGACAAGCCCGGCTGCATAACCGCCGGCGGAATGATAGGAAGGAGTTTCGCCAGCATAGGTGGTTTTATAGAGATTGATAAATTCCTCTCTGGTGATGCCGTACCATGCCTTGCCGGCCTGCGTGGCAGACTTTTCATTGAAGACGACCTGGGGTTCCCACTGGCTGGGTCCGATTACACCCAGGGCTGCATCGCCCAATTCAGTAAAATTGGGTTCTGGAGGAGCAACCAATAGCACAAAATATTTAATGGGTAGAGATTTTTCAAAAACTTGGCGGGCAAAAGTGCTGCCATCGGGGTAATGGCCGCCTCCCAAGACTGCTTCAACTCCACTTTGTTGAATTTTGTTAATAAAAGGAGCAAAGTCGCTTGTACTGGAGTCATAACCTTCGAACAAAACGATCTCATATCCCAACTTTTCGGCGTAGGTTTTTGCCGCGGTTACAACATCGGTGGAGAATTTATCATTTTCATAGACGAAGGCGACTTTCTTTATAGACGGATCGGTCGCTTTCAATAAATCCACCGCGCCGGTCAGATAGCGGCTGGCAGGAGTATAAATCTGGTAAACCTGGGTATACCCTTTTGTATAGGTGGAATCGGAAGCTGCACCCGTGGTGATCATGATCTTGTTATATTGTTCTGAGATGACCGCCGCGGAGGCAGCCATTCCACTCGAATACGGACTGATGAGAATATCAGCCTTGCCGTTTGTGATCAAGCGGGTATAAAGTTCCTGAACGCGCTCATTGTTACTTTCATCATCAAAGGAGATTTCCTTGAATTTGATGATCGTACCATTTGATAGAACAATCCCGCCGGCTTTGTTTATGGTTGACATCCACAGACGCAGACCTTTGGATTGTTTGCCAGAAGTCACTTCCTGTTTTCCGGTGACCGATTCAGTGAAGCCAATCACCATCGTCATTTCTTGGGATGAGGTAGATTGAGAAGATTGAGTTGGCGCAATTGGCGCTGCACTTCCACAGGCACTCAACAGCAAGCCTGCTAAAAGAATAACAGTCATTACAAACACCGACTTATTCATCCTTGATCCTCCTTTTCTGGACAGAGAGTTTGTCCATGTCTGAGTTAATTATACAAGATATACAGCAAATTTGAACAAAAAGACCGATCTCAATAAACAAATGAGACCGGTCTCCTAATATTATGAATTTCTAAATATTGTAATCGAGCTTATCCACCATTTTGCTATTTTTGCTGTTCCAATTTAGCATAGATAGCGTTCATCTCTAACAACTCTGCATGGGCAACAAAATAAA
>JBAXBF010000213.1:0-5800 GCA_037142095.1 Chloroflexota bacterium | reverse complement strand
AATTAGCGGTTTTGTCAGTTGTGCTTGTGTGGCAGCTTTGTAGCAAGTATTACTTTTATATTAAGGCGCATTGGGGCTATTCAATTCCATACTCTTTTCAGAAGTCTAATTATGGATAATCACACGATTTATCACAATTGAATTTTTTCAAGAAAACACAATATTATAAATTAGAAATCTATTGCAGCTAAACCTTACGTTTATCCAGATAAGAATCGAAAATCCGGCTTTCCTTATCAGGGAAAACAGCAGTTATAGTACTATCTACAATTGACATACAAAACGAAACAGGGATAACACCGACGGTCATGCAATAAAAAACGTTGGCAGCAACCGAACCATCGCCTACGCACACTCTGACCATCGAAGCAATCCCTACGCAAATGCCGGCAACAGACACTAATGAAAGAGTATAAGACCAGATTCTAAGTACTTATATCGGATTCTGCTTCCGAAGACACCTCCTTGACAATTACGAACATATGTACTAATATGAGCGTATCCTATTCTAAAGTGAGATATTCTCCAAACGTGATATACTTTAGGATGGAAAGAATATTAATAATGCCCTAAGCAATGCTCTAAGGAGGTTAAATAATGGCACGGAAAAGTAGTGTAGAGACAACTTCTGTCGATAATCATCTCAGTGATGCGAAACGGATCGCGCTGGATAAAGCCCTCGGAGATATTACCAAGCGTTATGGCGATGGTACGGTGATGCGTTTAGGTGAAGCCCATCATTTGATCATCGAGTCTATCCCTTCTGGTAGTTTATCCCTGGATATCGCTCTGGGTATCGGTGGTATTCCGCGCGGACGCATTACAGAGATTTTTGGACCTGAATCTTCTGGTAAAACTACCATCTGCCAGCATATCGTGGCTGAGGGTCAAAAGATAGGCGGCACATGCGCATATATTGATATGGAACATGCTTTGGATCCGGGGTATGCGGCTCGCTGCGGGGTTAATGTTGATCGCCTTTTAATTTCGCAACCAGATACGGGAGAACAAGCCCTTGAAATCACAGAAACGCTGGTACGCTCTGGGGCAGTGGATATCATTGTGATTGACTCGGTCGCAGCACTCGTGCCACGCGCCGAAATTGAAGGCGACATGGGCGATGCATCCATGGGCATGCAGGCGAGATTGATGTCGCAAGCCTTGCGAAAGTTGTCTGGTGCGATCAAACAGACCAATACCATCGTCATTTTTACCAATCAATTGCGCCAGAAGATTGGGGTTATGTTTGGAAGTAACGAAACTACGACCGGCGGTATGGCGCTCAAATTTTATGCCTCGATTCGGTTAGATGTGAGGCGTATTCAATCTATAAAATTAGGTCAAGAGATCATCGGGAATCGTACCCGTGTCCGCGTCGTGAAGAATAAAGTCGCGCCTCCTTTTCGGACTGCAGAATTTGATATCATGTATAATCAAGGCATCTCGCGCGAAGGAGATATCATCGATTTGGCAACTGAATTAGGAGTGGTCGAAAAACGAGGTTCATTCTACGGATACGGAGACATTCGATTAGCCCAAGGACGAGAAAATGCCAAAGAATTTCTGATGCAAAATCCTGACCTCACCAACGAAATTGAACTCGCTGTCCGCCAACGAGCGTTGGAAGCTCCGGTTAGCGGCTCGGGAGATCGAGCTGGCTGGGGGGCGGATACTGAGGAAGAAGTGTTACCTGAATAGAAAAATTTAATGGAGGTTTTATGAATGTATCAAATGTTTTACAAGTTGCCGCCGGATTTACCTGGTTGATTCTTATCGGCGCAATCTTTTTTATCGGATTAAGCTCCGCACGCGGCAGACCGATCAAAGGTGCCATCGGTATTATCCTCACGATTGTCGTCATCGCGTTGGTTCTTACAACCGTCAGTGCTGGATTGGTCTTTATACAACCAGACGAGCGGGGTGTGGTAATTTCTGCACTTTCACCGAAAGGATATCGTGAACTGGCATTAACTCCTGGTTTAAGATGGGTTATCCCCTATTTTGAATCAACTGTGTTATATCCGATATCGCGCCAAACTTATACCATGTCTGCTGTATCTGGAGAAGGACAGGTCCAGGGTGACGATTCAATTATCACACGTACAGCAGATGGGCAGCAAGTTCGGATTGACGCTTCGATCATTTATGCTATCGATCCCGAAAAAGTGATTAATGTTCACATTCAATGGCAAAATCGTTTTATCAACGACTTAATCCGTCCGCTCGCCCGCGGCGTTATCCGCGATACCATTTCTCAATATCGGGTGGATCAGGTGTACAGCACAAAGCGGGCTGAGGTAGCTTCATTAATCAGCGATAAGATATCAATGAAGTTATCAGAGAATGGCTTGATCTTATTTGACTTTGTTTTGCGCGATATTGCGTTCTCTCCGGAATACGCCGCGTCCGTTGAGCAAAAACAAATTGCTGAACAACAGGCACAGCAAGCGAAGTTTGTTGTCGAATCACGCAAGCAAGAAGCGGAGCAAGCCCGCCAAGTAGCGCAAGGGAAAGCTGATTCTTCGGTTATTCAAGCCGAAGGAGGTGCAAAGTCACGCCGCATTCAGTCAATAGCGGAAGCTGAAGCATTAAGGGTCATTGGAGAAACTTTGAAAGATCATCCAGATTTACTGACCTACCAATATATCAGCAGTTTAGCGCCGGGAATCCAGGTGATGCTTGTTCCTAATAACAACCCCTTCATCCTGCCTATACCGTCCTTAAAGGCTAATAATGAGACAATAACAAAAACACCCGAACCAAACCCAACCCCAACGGTAGTGATCGAACCATCGCCTACGGCGGTTAAGTAATATTTAACAGGGTTTGCCAGGCAGTTAAGATGCGATAATATGTATCATCTAAACTCTCTGGCAATACCCTAATCTCGCCGACTGAAGACATGAAGTTGGTATCTCCATTCCAGCGGGGTACAATGTGAATATGAATATGATCGGCTATGCCGGCTCCGGCCGCTTCACCGATATTTATACCAACGTTGTACCCTTCTGGATGGTAAACATCTCCTAAAACCCGAATCGCGAATGCGGTCAATTCCATCATTTCAGAACGTGTATCGTGACCTAATAAGTCAAGAGAAGACTTATGATCATTAGGAACGATCATTAAGTGACCACTCGTATATGGATAGCGATTCAAAATCGCATAAGAGCTTTTACTGCGGTAAATAACCTCATTTTCCGGACCATCCGGTTTCATAAGCACATCGCAAAAAACACATCCTTTTATTTGTTTATCTCGTTGAATATATTTCATTCGCCATGGTGACCAAATATGTTTCATAAGCAGACTGTTAACTGATTGACAATATCATCCCGTTAGATCGAACGAATCAATTTTACCGTAAAACAGGAATTTGACATATGGAAAAGCAGACAAAAATCCCTATTGGATCGACAAAAACACTAACCGAAAAAGATAATGGCATTTCCATCGAACTGAATCCAGGTAACCGATTTGAACTAAAATTAGAAGGCAATCCATCAACAGGTTATACCTGGGAAGTGATCTCCATTGATCTGAATATCATAAAACAAATCGATGAACCAACCTTCAAATCCTCAAGCACAGCATTAGGAGCAGGCGGAGAAATGACTTTTCATTTTCAAACAGTCCATGTTGGACAAACATCGCTCAATCTTGCTTATCATCGCCCATGGGAAAAAAATATTCCCGACGAAAAAACTTATCAAGTAGCCATCATTATTCGATAGAACATTGAACATCTGAAGATTATTTCCCAAAGAATGCTAATATCGCAACAATAAGAGGAGAAATAATCAAGGACGGTAAGAAATTCCCTAGACGAATTGATTTAATTTTTAACAAGCTATTAAATGATACGCCTAGTAAAAGAACGCCTCCTGTAGCTGTGATTTCATTCATCATGGATGGACTCAGGAAGGTTTGTGCCTGAACAGCCAGCAAACTTAATCCTCCCTGATAAATTAGAATTGGCAATGCCGAGAACAATACGCCGATACCGAGGGTGGATGCGAAAAACATTGAAGCAAAACCATCCAAGGTAGATTTTATGGCTAAGAGACTATAATCTCCAGTTAATCCATCCTGGATAGATCCCAAAATGGCAATTGGACCAATACAAAATAAGAGGGAAGCCGTAATAAATCCACGAATAAACAAACTATCGGTTTCATCATTATTTTGTTCATTTTTCGTAAAATGTTGTTCTAACCATTTGCCAATCCAAAGTAATCCATCTTCGATTCGCCACCATTCACCAAGAACTGCGCCAATTAGTAAGCCTCCTAAAACGATCATGGCATTGGTTGTTTTAAAAAACATTTGAATTCCAAGGACAGCGGTGAATAATCCCATCCCTGCGAGGACAGTTTGTTGTATCCGTTCTGGTAACCACTTACCAAAAAGGATGCCTAGAGCGCCCCCGACAATAATCGTAATAACGTTAAGAATTGTACCTATCATAGGGGACAATTATACTCGATTCTATTGACCATTCAATTCTTTAAGGGTATGCTTATTGGTATGAATTCGGTTTTATCTAGAAGAGATTTTCTAAAAATGTCGGCATTATCAATGGGTGGAATTGCACTACATCCATTCCTTCCAGGTTCTTTCCCACCAGCCTATAGAATGGTAGATTTTCCAAAGGGAGAGTATTTGGGACGCGTATTAGCAACAGCAGAAATTAAATCTCGCCCTGATCCTGACAGTAATACGGTGGGAACGCTGTACGAAGATAATATCGCGGTTTGGTTAAGAGAGGTTACTGGAATAATGGATCGACCTGTTCAAAAATGGGTTGAAACTCCAGAAGGTTATATATGGTCACCAAGACTACAACCTGTCCGCAATCAACCCAATCTCCCACTCGAGAATTTACCCCAAACCAGCCATGGTAATGGAATATGGGCAGAGGTAACTATTCCTTATGTTGATTTGATCCTTGAGAATAAGACGGGATTATCTCCTTGGGTAAAAAACACGCAATATCCACGCCTGTATTATAGCCAGGTGGTATGGATTGACCAAATTAAGAAAAATGGACAAGGGCAAGTACTCTACCATGTCAACGAGTTATATGGTTCCTACGGGGATCGTTTTTGGGCAGCAGCAGAGGCTTTTCGTCCAATCACAGCGAAAGAGATTGAGCCCATATCCCCGGATGTTCAAGATAAGAAAATCGTAGTCGATGCAACCCTGCAACGCCAATGGCTATCCTGTTATGAGGGAAATAAGGAAGTTTATTTTTGCCGCGTATCTACGGGAGCGAAGTTCAACGATGAGGGAATGGCTGTTGATAAATGGTCAACGCCACCCGGGACTCATCATACCTGGCGAAAATTGGTCTCATTGCATATGGCAGGCGGCACGGCAAGCGGTGGATATGATTTACCAGGAATTGCCTGGACAGTATTATTTGCTACAGGGGGCGTCGCAATCCATTCGACTTTTTGGCATAATAACTATGGTGTACCGATGAGTCATGGGTGTGTTAATGTTCGTCCAGAAGATGCCAAATGGATATTCCGCTGGACTACTCCGACTGTACCCTATGATCCTGGTGATATCACCGTATCGATGCCGGGGGGAACACCCGTCCAAGTTCTTGAAATGAAGTGATTAATATGGATGCTTCTCAGATATCAATTGGTATAGCTTTTCTCGCGGGTCTTGCCTCATTCCTTTCACCGTGTGTTCTTTCTTTAGTACCAGCGTACGTAAGTTATCTCAGCGGACGGGCAACATTGCCTGGTGGAACTAATAAAGTCAGTCAATGGGATTCTTTTACGCATGG
>JBAXBF010000212.1:0-5807 GCA_037142095.1 Chloroflexota bacterium | reverse complement strand
CTGTAAGTGCCATCCTGAGAGTAGATTATATCAAAAAAAACCACCCGGCGATAAAATCGAAAAAATTTGCTTTCTCATTCATTTGAGATATAATAAACACACCAGGGTGGTCGTTCAAGAACGCCGAAAAACCTATGGTGAGAAGGATAATAAACAGGTACGTAACTATGCCCATAACGCGTGTCTCAATTGTAGAAAAAATTCTCAGTGCAAATGATGCGATGGCTGCCACAAACAAATCCCGTCTGGACGCAGCCGGTATTTTTGGAATCAACATCATGGCATCTCCGGGGGCGGGAAAAACCAGCGTGATCCTGCAAACCATTCGCGCCCTGATACCCGAGTATAAAATTGGGGTGGTCGAAGGCGATACGGCTCCGGTAACGATTGATGCCGATAAAGTGGTCGCTGCGGGCATGCCCGCCGTACAGATCAACACCGGTGGTGAATGTCATCTGGATGCCGTGATGCTCCAACAGGGATTGGCGCAGCTTCCACTCGAGCAGCTCGATATGGTGATCGTGGAGAATGTCGGGAATCTGATCTGCCCAGCCGCGTTTGCGTTAGGGACACATGCCAATGTGTTGATCGCGTCGATCCCCGAAGGAGACGACAAACCTTATAAATACCCCAATATTTACAGCGGTGTGGATGTTCTTATCATTAACAAAATCGATCTTCTACCGTATGTCAAGTTCAATATGGAATACTTCCGCCAGGGAGTAGAAATGCTTAATCCGGGCTTGATCACTTTCCCGCTTTCCTGCCAGACCGGCGAGGGCGTGGAGCAGTGGATCAATTGGCTGCGCAGTAAAATTTAGTGAGAAGCAGCGATGACAGGAATAATGCTCACCTCTGCTTCGGTTGGCTATGCCGCTCAAACCTTACTTTTTCTGGTCATCGCTTATTATCTTTTTGATATTTCTAAAAAATCCCCTCCCACCTGGTTAATGGCGATCTTTTTTGCCGTGTTAAGTTGCGGCAGTCTGGCATCTTTCCTGGCTGTATCCTATTCGCCCTGGGAATCCTTCGCTGAGCAGATTCGGGATGCCGGTTACATGTTAGCCTTCATCCCGATAACCCAATTTGGATTTCGCTATCCCTTGCTCTTGCCGCAACGCAAATCTGAAGCGAAGCGCGGTCTCCTGGCAGCGGGTTTTATTGCGGTCTACGGGGTCATGTTCCTGTTGTCATACGAAATAACGAAAGCCATCAG
Organism: Chloroflexota bacterium; assembly: GCA_037142095.1. Taxonomy (GTDB): domain Bacteria; phylum Chloroflexota; class Anaerolineae; order Anaerolineales; family DRKV01; genus JBAXBF01. The sequence goes on along the minus strand of JBAXBF010000212.1, from coordinate 4,591 downwards.
TGCAGCCCCTTTCATCCTGGTTGCATTAGAACTTTTGTGGCTGATCAGTATTCTGGTGCGCCAGACAATCTACCTATCTGAAAATCCAGAAACAAGCGGGTGGCGGCGATTTATACACCCGCAAACCAAAGAAGCCTGTACGGCGCGTCTGTTTGCCTTCCTGTTTGCCATTACATTCGTATTCTGGTTGGGAGTGGAGATATTCATTCAGGCAGACGCAAACCCCTTGCGTATCCTGCTCAGGACAATTGGCGAATTGTGGATTTTCTTCGCAGTTGCGCTGGCATATTTTAACCGTTCGGCTGACATGACCACGATTATTGTCAAGATCGTGGGGGCTTGTTTGATGATCTCCCTGACCGCCTTGAGCGTCATTAGTTTCCTGCTGCCCTCAGCGCATACCATCCTGTATGCGGTCGTTTTTTCCAGTTTGTTTATCGTCTTTTTCTTGCCTGTGTTTTTGCGGTTGAACTTGATCCGTCCCCTCTATGTATTGTTGGATGGTGTGGCGCGTTTTAACGCCGGCGACCAGCAAACGGCGGTCGAGATCGGCTACAATGATGAAGTGGGTACCCTGACAAAATCTTTCAATGATATGGTTAATACGATCCAGATCGCAGCCAGAGCTTTGCGCCAGGCAAACCTTGACCTGGAACAAAAGGTGGGAGAACAAGAACAACTTCTGGAAGAACTCAATACAGCTCACACCCAATTACAAACCGTCTCGCGCCATCTGGTTGAGACTCAGGAAAACGAACGCCGCCGCCTGGCGGGGGAACTGCATGATGAAATCGGGCAGGCGTTAACCGGCATTAAATTGACTCTCGAACTGAGTGTAAAAAAGGCAGCCGAACCGAGCGACTCTCTACGCCAGGCACAATCCCTGGTCAGTGATTTAATCATGCGGGTTAATGACCTGTCTCTGAATTTGCGTCCGGTGATGTTGGATGAATTTGGTCTTCTCCCGGCTCTGATGTATCTTGTGGATAACTACACTCGCCAAACCGGCATCGAGGTCTTCTTCCAGCAGAATGGTCTGGACGATATGCGCTTCATACCGGAGACGGAAACCGCCGTCTATCGGATTGTGCAGGAAGCCTTGACCAATATCGCTCGCTATGCTCAGGTGAAAGAGGCAAGCGTGCGCATCTTGTGTGAGTCCGAGCAGATGTTGGTAGAAATCGAGGATCACGGGGTCGGATTCGAGATGCATCCAACCAATCGCAACGGATTTTCTTATGGATTAGCAGGGATGATGGAACGGGCGACGCTTATCGGCGGAAAGATGAAAATCGAATCTGCGCCTAACACAGGCACTTTTATTTGGGCAAAATTACCTGTCCATTCCCGAAAGGAAAACAAATCATGACGACGATCGTATTGGCAGATGATCACGCTATTATCCGGCAAGGCTTACGCGGGTTGCTGGAAACGGAAGCGGATTTCCAGGTTGTGGCAGAAGCCGGTGATGGTCCCAGTGCCATTCAAGCCGTGGACATGCATAAACCCGATGTCATCATTCTGGATATCTCGATGCCTGGGCTGAATGGGCTGGACGTCGCCCAACGCATCAGTAAACATCATCCCGATACGCGGGTTATTATACTTTCGATGCATACCAATGAATCTTTTGTCTTGAAGGCGATCCGTAACGGAGCAAGCGGTTATGTCTTGAAAGCCTCTTCCTCCGATGACCTGGTGATTGCCATACATAAGGTGATGGCGGGGGATGTGTATTTCAGTGCGCCGATCTCACAGCGGGCGTTGGCACTTTATGTCGAGAAAGCCCGTTCGCAAACAGCCGATGATCCTTATGAATCGCTGACAGACCGCGAGCGCGAGGTGTTGCAGCTTTCAGCCGAGGGGTTTACCGCGGCTGAGATCGCCGAGAAATTGTTCCTTAGCAGCCGCACTGTCGAAATGCACCGTTCAAATCTCATGGCGAAGCTGGATTTACGTAACCAGAGCGAACTCATCCGTTACGCTTTTACCCAGGGGATCTTGCAAGTCGATTAGTTAACCGGGAACTCAAATACTGGATAAATTTCTTCCGTCCGGACAAACCCAAATTTCTCATATAGGGATATTGACTTTTGGTTGTAATTCTGGGTGTTTACCGAGACTGTGTGAAATCTCTGCGCCGCGAATCGCTCCAGGAGATTTTGAAGTAGCGCTGAGCCGATGCCGTTGCGCTGTTCTTGCGGCAGCACAGCCAGACGCGCCAGATGTCCAGCACCCGCGGTGGCAGTGCTGATCTGGTATCCCAGGATGGTGTCATTCAGCATAGCAACGGTTGCTTCGTGCGCATTGAGAAATGCCCGTCGCAGTGTCTCTAACGAGTAATGCCATAACGGAGGGAAGGCAACCGCGTCGACCCCCTGGACAAAAGGTATGTCCTCTTGTGTCATTTCCCGAATGGTAACATGGGTTTGACTTTTTGGGGGGAGTGGCGCATATCCGTTCCTAACTAACGAAACCACATCATGGGTGCATTCAAAACCGTTGGAGGCCAGCAGTTCACGAAACCAGTTGTGAAAGGGTACGGCTGCAACCGTCGTGGTTTGGGATTGGGAGCGCAGGGCAGTTAAGGTTGGCTCCCATAAATGATTCCAGGCTTCTTGTTGGTGAATTAACGTGGGTAGATAGGCGAAGATCCGAATCCAGGTTGCTTCAAAAGAGACGCGGGGACAGGCAAGAGTTGCCACTCCACGCTTGAAACTATTCGGAGAATTTGCAATCGAATTGTTGGATTCGAGTAATAAATACGGTGTGAAGCCGAACCATTCGAGCGGAGTCCGCCAGTCTAGGTGGTGGTGGACATAGGAGTCATAGCGGGTAAGCTCAGTAACGAGGTGTTTATCGGTTGAGGTAACCTCGTGAACCAGGTAGCTCCTACTCACGAATAATTACCTGAAGGCTTTCTACGATGAGGCGTAATTGATCGAGCGGTAGTTGGCTCAATTGTTGGGCAGCTTTCAGATAAGGGCGGCTGTCAGGGTCAGAGATGAATGCCTGTAGATCGCTAGGCAGCGTAGAAAACTCTTTCTGGCTCTGGTTCTGGGTTGTCCAGCGTCCGACCGGTCCATGCTGGTCTTTGAAATCGGGCAGAGAACACCCTAAAACATCTGCAATCAGATCTAAATGGGGCAAATCGAGCATGTCTTTGCCTAATTCACAAGCAGTCAGTTCATGGATGGAAATGCCGGTCTTGTCTGCCAGATCCTCCAGGGAAATGCCAGCCTCCAGGCGTGCCTTACGGACCAATACGCCGATGGTGCGCTGGCGCAATTGAAGGAGTTCACTAATCTGCTCAACCTTCTTGGGGGGCTCTGATTCTAACAAGCCTTTCTGCTGGATAAAATGTTCCACAGGTACGTCTAAAAAAAATGCCAGCAGTTCTAGCTCGGGCAGTGACGGTGACTGCTGCCCAAACTCGTATGCCTCATAGGCTTGCACAGAAGCTGCGATAGCCTGGGCACATTCTGCCAGACTACGTCCTCTTGTCTGGCGTGCATCCCGCAACAGAACGCCCAATTTTTTTGCCTTGATGGTTAATGCCATTGGATCGACCATATCTTGATTCCCTCGTGATTGTATGGGTTTAATGGAACCTTTCCATCATAATCTCTAATGGCATTGTACCGCAGCAACGGGCTTAATGCAATAGTCGGAAATCGTGTTTATCCTATCGCCATGTTTTGCGCTGTGTTTTAAGTTGAAACTCCTAATTGGATGCTTGTTTTCGAGCAGTGATGCGCGCAGAACGCAAAACATCTGTTGGAATTTCCGGCGGTAACTCGTATGGGATTTCTTGAGGAATAATTTGGATATCGGTGAAACCGGCAGCTTCAAGTTCCGCTTCCAGTACATCTATCCGCAGCGCACCCGCGGCGCAGGATGCCCATACCTCAATATCTTGTTGCATTCGTTCCGGTAAGTCTTTCAATTTTACAATATCACTGATTGCCACGCGCCCATCCGGTTTGAGCACACGCACCATTTCAGCGAATACGGTTGATTTGTCTGGCGAGAGATTGACGACACAATTTGAAATAATCACATCAACACTGTCATCTTCTACAGGTAAATTCTCAAGGTAACCTTCGCGGAAGGATACATTGGCGATCTTTAATCGCTCTGCCGTGGCGCGTGCTTTTTGCAGCATTTCGGGAGTCATATCCACCCCGATGACTTTTCCCGTCTTCCCTACCCGTTTGGCTGCCAGAAAACAGTCCAACCCGCCGCCTGAACCCAGATCGAGTACCGTTTCGCCCTCTTTCAGGCTTGCCAGGGTGATGGGGTCACCACAACCCAAAGAGAAACTGGCAATGTCATCTGGGATTTCATCCAATAGATTCAGTTGATATAAGGATTTTGTGCCATTGGGTGGTTCACAACAAGAAGAGGATTGGCGGGCGCGTTCGGCATAATGTGCCTGGACACCCGAGCGAATGACTTCTTTTTCGGAAGGCTGGCAACAGCAAAGCTGCTCAAAGGAGAACGACATGACGGTGGCATCCTGTGAGCAGGCAGAGATGAATTCAATGGATTGTTGGACAGGCTCGGGAACTTCGTTACGTTGGATTTTGCG
>JBAXBF010000211.1:0-5818 GCA_037142095.1 Chloroflexota bacterium | reverse complement strand
GATAAATTTTTTGAACTGAGGAACAACCCCAAGTTCGACATTAAGTCAACGTCCGGAATCGGACACTGCTTAAATGTATTTACAAAGCTACGCCGGATATTATCCTCTTGCGGACTTCTATATAACTCTTGGCTTATTTGTTTTTTTTGTTCTTCTGTCATAGTTCAAATCCTCTTATTAAAGCCGGAATAGGTTTTTTTCCGTCGTGGGCAATAACCCATGCCCAGTAACGAAGCTTGCCTTCAACCAATTGATATTTATATCCATCTCCTTGAAAAGGGACCACACGGATAGGTTTGAGAGGTTCTCCCTGCCGGATGGATTCGGCTAAATCTTCTGGACCTGGTATAAACTTATCCAACCCATGCGCATCAACTTGAATCGCATTGGTCGGAATAAATACTGGAGGTTGATCGTAAATAAGACTAATTTCATTGAAGTCTTCTTCTAATAAATCAAAATCAACAGCAGCAGCATTTTCAAGAACATGGGAAAGGGCAACCGCTTTCGGAATGGCAACAACCGCTGAATGTGTTACCAACCATTTTAACATCACCTGAGCAGGCGTCTTGTGATATTTATCAGCGATTATTTGCAGTTGCGTTCTTCTAGGATCTTTTGCTAGCAATACACCCTTATCCAATGGGGTATAAGCGATAAAGGTAATGTGTTCTTGATCACAGAAAGGCAGTAAATCAGCTTCTATAGTACGATCGAACAGGTTATATTCATTTTGTATCGCTTGAATTTGAAATTGCTCCAACATCCCCTGTATAGTTTGAAGCCCCATTAAAGAGAAATTGCTTACACCAATATATCGGACAAGCCCTTCTGACACAAGCCGCTGTAAGGCGTCCAAAGTTTCGGATAGCGGTATACGAGGATTGGGCCAATGGATTTGATACAGGTCAATATAACGGGTTTGTAGTCTACACAAGCTGCCTTCCGCCGCTCTCAATACATCAGAATAAGAAAGATGTTCCGGGGATACCTTTGTACCCAGAATAACTCGATCACGTTGACTCTGGATTGCAATACCAACAAGTTCTTCGCTATGACCTTCACCGTATGCTTCGGCTGTATCGAGAAAGGTCATTCCCGCTTCGATCCCTGCTTGTAACATACGGACATAATAGTCATCCTGGCTGACGTCTCTAGTGAAATATCCACCTACGCCCATACAGCCCTGACCGATGATGGGAAGTAACTGACTGGTATTTCCAAGCTTCTTAAACAGCATTTTTTATCCTAACCAGTTTAAGATCGTCCTGGTAATTCCTTCAACGTCCAGTCCTTCCAACATACGGACATATTCCCGGTTCCCCACTTCAAGCTGGTAATTATCCGGAATGCCAATTCGTTTCACGGGAATAAAGACCTGATGATCTGCCAGGATAGTACAGACAATATCTCCAAGCCCTCCTGATAAAGCATGTTCCTCTAAGGTTACTATTTTCTTAACATTCCTTAGATAGTCAACCAAAATTTGCTCATTGACTGGTTTAAGACGGTAAAGATCTATGATTCCTGCTTGGATGCCATTTTTAGCTAACGCTTCAACCACCTTATATGCCTGAGTAACCATTGGTCCAGTAGAAACAATCGTTAAATCTTCACCGGATACCAGATTGGTTACCCCTTGTGAAAAATCTGGGGATTGAGGATCATAGATTGGTCTGAGAGGACCTTTATCAATCCGGATGTATGCTGGCCCCTGTGTCTGATAAGCCAAATGAACCACCGCGGCAGTCATCGTGCAATCCGAAGGTCCCCAAATCGTAATACCTGGCAAAGCTCGCATAATGGCAATATCTTGAGTTACATGATGGGTAGGTCCATCAAAACTGTATCCATAGCCGGTACCCATCCCTAAGATCGTAACTGGCAAGTTCATACAACAGACATCAATCTTTATCTGTTCATAGCAGCGTAAAGTGACGAAACTTGTGATGCCGAAAACAAACACTTTTTTTCCTGCCAATGCCAAACCAGCCGCAAGACTAATGGCATTTTGTTCTGCAATTCCCACGTTGTAAAACTGTCTGGGTAAATCGCGGACGAAGTCCTTAAACTTGAAAGCACCTGTATCGGCTGTCAGAAGAATCACGTTCCGGTCATGCAAAGCTATTTCGTATAATTCCGCAAAGGTAGCATCGCGCGTATCTGTATAGACGTTCATTGCAGTTCCACTCTTGCCATTTCGATATCTTGCCCTTTGGGAAGCGTATGATGGGCATGCGGTGTGTTCTCCAGCGATGAAATTCCTTTTGCCTTGATAGAATTTGATATGACCATTAACGGCTTCGGAGATTTCCGTATGCGTACTCCCTCAAAAGCATTAAGAATCTCTTCAAAGTTATGTCCATTGATAGAGACTACTTCCCATCCAAACGTGCGCCAACGCTCTTCCAAAGGATCTAAGCCGGCTGTGTTTTCGGTAAAATCTTCTGATCCCAGGCGGTTACGATCAGTAATGGCAATTAAATTATTCAACTGGTGTGTAGACGCGAACATCCCCGCCTCCCACACTGAACCTTCCTGGCTTTCCCCATCTCCCAACAATACAAAGGTAAGATAATCCTTCTCATCTAACTTAGCTGCCAAAGCCAATCCAGCCCCCAATCCCAATCCATGACCAAGGGAACCACTTACCGTTTCTATCCCAGGCAAACGCTGGTCAAGATGCATGCCCAGGAGACTACCATCTGTCATAAAAGTATCCAATTCAGACATGGAATAATAGCCGAGATAGGCAAGCAAAACATATAAAGTATTGTTTGCATGTCCTTTACTGAGGAGAAAACGATCTCTTTTCTCCCATGTTGGATTCTTCGGATCATGGCGCATAATCTCGCCCGCATAAAGAGCGACTAGAATTTCTAAGCAAGAAAAAGATCCGCCCAGATGCCCTCTCCCTGCGCGTAAAACCATTTCAAATGTTAGACGACGGATTTCACGCGATAATTTTACAAGATATTCCATCTTATCTCCTATTTCAAGGTACTGAGATACCAATCAATCGTTTTCTTCAAACCATCACGGAAAGAGGTAGTCGCATGAAATCCAATCGTATTTTCCGCCTTGGTCGTATCGATGACCCGTTTACGAATAGTCATCGGTTTTGAAGAATTAAAAGAATACGTACCCGAATAATTCGTCAATTCTTTGATATGATTCACCGCTTCCCCAATCGTATATTGATGCCCGCTGGCAATATTGATCACTTCAAATCCAGATGTTTTCTCGAAAGCCATCAGAACACCTCGTACAAAATCATCCGCGAAGATGAAATCGCGCACCACGTCCGGTGTACCCCATACTTCGATAGGGTCTTGCTTTTCAACAAATTTTCGAATAAGGGCTGGCAGTACATGCGAGTGAACCAAATCAAAACCGCTATAAGGACCATATATATTTGATGGACGAATAATTAATACTTCCAAACCATACTGTTTGTAATAGAATTCAGCCAATTTTTCAGCATATCGCTTCATCCAAGCAGGACCAAAATATGAAACCGGTGGATCTCCTGCAAAAGCCAAGTCTTCCCTCATCGGTTCATCCATATCAGGATAGATTGCTGAACTGCTGATGAAAACGAATTTTTTCACCTTTCCTTGTGCTGCTGCATCAAGCAAATTGGTGTTCATTGCCAAGTTCGGCAGAATCTGAGCCACTGGGTTCGTTACCATTTCATGTGCACCGGATGTATGCGCTGCACAGTGGAATACATAATCAATATTAGGAGGTAAATCCGCTACAACCGTTAAATCTCCAGCTACCTCCACCAGATTCGGTGTATTAGGAGCGAAGAAACTTGGTTTTTTCCTATCTTTGGAATGAACATAAACGATCGCTTTTCTATCAAGCAAGGCTTTTGCTACATTTGTACCAACAAAACCGGTTCTTCCTCCTGAAACGAAAATCCTTTTACCTTCAAACATCGTGGTGTACCTCCTTAAAACTACGAAAATGATCCTGTAACGAAACGCGTACCAATTTTCCAATCCGCCAGGATGAGCAATCCAAGCATGGAATATTGCTCAATCTGGTCATTGATAGTCAACGTCTTGAAGTCATCTGGTTTTACCAGTATAACATCAATAACCTCCTTGGCAAAAAAGGCTGTATCCTTAATGGCTTCGTCACCATAAAAAGCGAAGACACTCGCGGACAAACGATTTAGCATGAGTTTTCCTTTACCCAATAAATGCATATCTTTACACTCATACCCCGTCTCTTCATACAACTCACGTCTTGCAGCCTGCTCTGGTGTCTCTTTTTCATCAATGCCGCCACTAGGAAGTTCAATCGTTACCTTACTATGGGCTGGTCGATATTGTTTTACCAGAATTATCTCTCCTTTTTCAGTTGTTGCGAGAATTACAACACCATCCTCTGAGTTAATTGTATAAAAGGGCTTCCCATTGAGAGTCGGGAGATCAAGATACTGCTCCTCAATGTTAAACCATTCCGTTTGAAAAACAACTGTCTTTTTACTACCCATGGTAAATAAAATGGTCCGGGATGTTATCACTCGAATCATAGTGAATGAGAACACTTCCTTCGCTCTCAAACTTGAAAGAAACATGCAAATAACTGAACAAAGCCTCGATCACTTCACTTTGTCTCTCAAGTGGAACATAGAAAATCATAAAACCCGAGAAACCAGCGCCGAGAAGTTTCCCACCCAAAGCACCATGCTCCATACCAATCTGGTAAATATGATCCACCGTAGGATTGGTAATCATAGAACTGAGGCTGCGCTTAAGCAGCCACGTCTCATGAAGTAATCTGCCAAAATCATCAAGATCACTATCCGTACTCAGAATGGAGAGCGCGTCATCAACAAAAGAACGCATTTGATGTAGAACTGAGCTCTTGGCTTCCATATTAGAGACTAAATCGGCAGCAATCTTAGGGGCTAAACGGTTTGTACCTGTATAGAACATCATTAATCGAGATTCGAGGTCTCGAAGTCGAGTGGCTGTAACGGTTACTGGTTCAACGATAATATTGCCATTCTGCAAAAAGTGAATCAGATTAAAACCTCCGTAAGCTGCAGCCGTTTGATCTTGTGCGCCAACATGTTCTTTCAGAACTTTGCTCTCAAGTTCGATCGCTTTCATCGCCAAATCACGTTTACTGATCATCTGACCGCGCAAGGCTGTTAATGCCTTGATTAAACCCACCGCAAAAGCCGAACTGGAACCCATCCCCGCTCGGGCTGGTAAGTCACCCTGATAATGGATCTCAAGACCAATTGTGTCATCGAATTCCAAATATTTCAACCCTTCCCGAACAGCGGGATGGAGAATTTCGGCAATTGTCGAAACTGTTTCGATATGCGACCATACGATGCGATGTTTGATATTGAAAAAAGGCGGTAAAACCCGGCAACTTAGGTAACAATACTTATCAATGGTGGTAGATAAAACGGCTCCACCTTCTTTTAGATACCATTCTGGATAATCAGTCCCGCCGCCGAAAAAAGAGACGCGAAAAGGTGTCCTTGAAATAATCATAGAGTTGCTCCCTTCTGCTTGATTCGCTTCCGATGATATTCCAATAAATCTCTGAGAGTCTCTTCCAGGGGTATTTCAGGTTTCCAATCCGTGGCTGCCTGGAATTTAGATATATCCGGAATTTGTAAGGTCACATCGGAGGGACGTAAGAGAGCTGGATCAACTTTATGCTCAATTTTACATTTTGCCATCCCCTTGAGGATATCCAACATTTCCCCGATAGTCATGGTACGAGTACCACCAATATTATATACTTCTCCGGGTGGACATTTCTCTAATAACAACCAGTAAGC
>JBAXBF010000210.1:0-5830 GCA_037142095.1 Chloroflexota bacterium | reverse complement strand
CAGTCTTGATCGTTTTCCAAGAAAGACACCATGGCGTTGAGCTCGTTATCCAACATTAATTTTTCATCTTGTATCACCTTTGCCAGATCTAGATTGCAATCATCCTTTTTCTCACCTTTCTGCATCCACAGTTTTTGTTCCCTTCGCGATACTCGCCACCAATTCCTCTCAATTCCCAAGGTCAACAAGCCTTCGGCAGTCATACAGGATTCTAGGGAGGAGCTTTCATAGATCTGGTACCAAAAACTATTTTCTTTGTCTAATGGAATGAGCCATTTTGCCATGATTTCCTGCTGTTCTGTGGATAATTCTTGAGGAGGTGATGAAGGGCAATCCCGACTACGTACTAACTTCGCTTTAGCCACTATTTCCCTAAAAGCGATTGCGCCTGCTCGTTTCAGCAACTCCAATGCCCTTCGAAATAATATGCTGGCTTGTTGTCTATCCATATTGAATTGGCGAATAATATCCTCTTCTGATACAAAATCTCCATTCGCTGGTAAATTGTCCAGGATCGTTCGGAGAAAATCTGCATCCAATTTAGACACAGATTGCAAGAACTCATGCTGCTTTCGATCGGAGCGGTTATATAATGTAATTGCTAATGCACGGCTGCCTCGTTCACGGCCTGCACGCCCAGCCTGTTGATAGAACTCGGTCATGTTTTCGGGGTGATTGTAATGCATTACCATGCCCACATTACGATTATTAATCCCCATGCCAAAAGCTTTCGTAGCGACCACAATCTGTAAATCATCAGGACCATTTTCGAAGCGTTTGAGCACTTGATTTCGAGTAAGGCTATCCAACTTCCCATGATATGCAGCCGCCCGAAAGCCATGTCTAATCAAACCAAAAGCCACCTGATCACAAGTACCGGTATATGTGGTGTAAACGATTGCCTGGGTATAATAAGGTAAGCGTACCAATATCTCCTGCAAACGGCGATCGCGCAATCCCCAGCTACTATTGATGACATCGACCCCCCAATAGAGATTGGGACGATTCACTTCGCCTTGGATTAAGACCGGATCGTATAATTCAAGCTGCTGGCAAAGAGCCTGTTTATACCTCCCAGTCAACGTCGCCGAACATGCCATGATGGCTATATTTTGCCCACTATTCTTGCGCCAATCACGAATATTTTGCGCCAGACGCAAGTAGTCAGGTCGGAAAGTATTACCCCAGGTTACCAAGCAGTGCGCTTCATCCAGCACAATGCGCTGTACTTTGAGTTTGGCAAACAGCGTGAAATCGAATACCCCCATTTCGGGTGTCAGATAAAGCAGTCTTAGATCGCCATCTTCAGCAAGTTGACTGATACGCTGGCGTTCTCTCTTATCCTGCACACCGTTCCCCAATAAGTATCCCGCCATATCAGGCACAGGCACACCTGCGTTTTTTAAGTCGTCTATCTGATTCTGGATCAGGGCTCGTAAAGGCGAGAAGACCATCGTAAGACCCCGGCTGGCGGACAGGGCTGGTACTTGAAAACATACACTTTTCCCACCGCCGGTCGGCATCATCAACAATACATCTTTTCCTTCTGCAAAAGATGACATCGCATGGATTTGTTCTTCATTTCGGCAATAACCCTCTCCAATGAGGGTCTTTGCCGTTTGCTCCAGATCATCGGTTTTCTCATCGATGGTTTTATTCTCATCGAATGCTGGGATATTCATTCTTTTTGGCGCCCAGGGTTGGTCTGCTATCTTCAGACATTCAGCGAAACTTTTTTGTGCGGCGAACTCAGCCCAGCATCGTACTAATTCCTCTGGAGTGTAGCAAGGAATAGGTTGCGCTGCACCTTCTGGCAGCGCTTTCCAAAAATCATGGGCATAATCCGCGTTGACGGTTCGGCGATCCAGGCAAATAATAACACCGCGGCTATAGCGATTCCGGATCAAGCGTCCGATACCTTGTCTCCAACGCAATAAAGTTAACGGCAAGAGATAATGGCGAAAAGCTCCACCTTGTTCGCCTGGATATTTTTGTTCCACATCCTGACTTCGCGCCTGAGTAAGAGGCTCACCGCTTGGGGGAAAGGGCAACCGGGCAATAATCACGGTATTTAAGCCATGTTCTCCGGAAAGGTCCACACCCTCCCACAGGCTGCCTGTCCCTATCAATAGTGCCTGCTCGCCTTTATCCAGACAGCTTTTGTAATCTTCCACCAACCGCGCCGCTGACTCACCGGGATGTTGTTGTACCAGGAATGTATCAGGCAAAATTCGTAGTTCAGGTCTGTGTAAAGATTCAGCTAGAGAGTTGCTCAATGCCGCGAGGTGGCGGCGTGAAGTAAAGAGTACCAATCCCCGTGTGGCAGCATTACGCAGGATATTTAACAACTCTGCGTGCAGCTCGTGAAGATAGCGATTTTGCTCCGGATCGGATGGAGCGCGCATACATTGCCGCAGCATGACACGCATCTGCCTAGCATAATCAAATGGCGACGGCCGCGACCAAACATTTACTCCGGATAGTTCCAACAATCCCAGTCGTCCACCTAAGAAATGGAACCCCGAGGATTCATCGGCATTTATTGATGAGGGACCTACCGTTTCTCCACCGCGTAAAGACAAGGTAGCTGACATCAGGACACAGGACTGTGTATTTTGTTGAATGAACTGCCTGAAGTGCACATCCACTCGAATCGGGGCACACTTAAGCGCAAATTGTTGGGCTTGATTTTGGAGTACACCCAAGTCCCGCTCATCCTCTTCCATCCACCAGCAATAATCGTTTGCCTCTTCAAAGTCGTAAGATTGAACGGTTTGCAATACTTCCAAACTTATACTGGTCTGTTTCAATAATGAACGCGCCAGGCTTTTATTTTCTGCATCGTCTTCGGTAAGAACAGCTTCCAAATTACCCAAGGCAGTCGAAAAATGCTTTAGCGCGTTTTTTAAAGCGATTCCAGCAGGTTCATCCAGCCAGGCATTCTGGGGACGCGCGTTAGCTGTAAGATCGATGCCCATCTTGTTCAACCAGATTTTACGACTATAGGGTGCATCTTCTGCCAGATCACGATCTTCCTTTGTCTGGGATAATTCATTGGGAGCGAGCACATCCAGGCATTTGCGGAAGAGAAGTGCAAAACCGGGTACTGCTCCTTCAAGTTGCTTAGCACGATCATATAGGTCACGCGTCAAATGTTCTGGTACTCCTTTCCGAAAAGATGCACTCAGACCTTGTGCCAAACGCACCCATCCGCGGCACCTATCAGCGGAAATTTCGCTAGTCAATGCGTTCGTAAAGGCTTCTTCTATGCGATGCGCTTCATCCAAAATGATACGCTGAGATAGTTTCTGTACAGATTCTGAACTAAACAAAAGCGAATGGTTCACAATCACCAAATCAGCCTGTTTGGCATACTCCAACGCACGCCAGAACAAACTGACCAAATTGGTAGGGCGTTCCGCTTCGTCCATTAAAGGGGGAAATTCCTGCAAGGAATTTAGATATGTCAGAAAATCTTTACCATACGCAAACCCGAACCAGGATGAGCTTATCTCTCCTATATCACCGATAAATAAGTAATGTAAATCGCCGGCATGAGCTCGTTCATCCTCGAGATTGCTGTAAACCCAGCTCAGTAAAAAAGCCAGGAAAATTCCTCGATTACGCGTTTCCTGGCTGTCATCTCTATCTCGTAATCGCCCTAGATGCTCTGTACGCTGTGCGTCAAGTGCGCGCAGGTTGAGATAATTTCCCCGACCTTTGAGAACGACTGTTTGTATATTTCGACCTAACGCACGTTTTAAATCTTTCAGGTCTTTGGTAACAAGCTGTGATTGCAAGACATGGGTATAAGTTGAGATGACGACCGGAGCTCTATTCCCATCCTGAACTGCCATAAACGCGGCCACCAATGCTGCCAGGCTTTTGCCTGTTCCAGTCCCAGCCTCCGCCATTAATATACCACCTTCGTGCAAACACGCTTCAATTTCGGTCGCTAATTCACACTGCACTTGCCGGGGACTAAAGTTTTCGATGATCTGTGAAAAGGGACCGCCGCTTCCCAATACCTGTGAAGCTGATTTCCATGGCAAGGAAGGTGTTGGCGTTCTCTTCCCTTCGGATGGCAGGGGAATATGTCCCAATACTTGGTTTAACGGCACACGGTTGGGGCGGATTTTTGTAACATTTCGTTGCGCTTCCAGAAACCTGCGCAGATAATAATCCGGCGAGAGCAGTTGTAACAAGGCTTCCAGACGATCATCTCGCCACGGGCTTGACTTTAAGATCTCAAGCATTTTCCGAATCAGGAGCAGGCACAGAATCGTGTCATATAATGCTTCGTGAGGATGCCCAATTCCTTGGAAAAGATCATTTTGATCCACTTTAAGCTGCTTCCCCAGATTGTGCAAAGAATGATCCTGTCGTTTCTCGTCGTCTTTCATGAGCGGGGTAACCAATAGTGCCAATTCCAGGCTGTCAAGCAAGCCTGCTGTCTTCAGGGATACCCCTGCTTCTTTGAGTACATCAAAATCATGGCCAATATGGTGGCCAATAAGCACTTTCCCGTCCAATAACCCCTGCCAGTATTGTGCTTCTTTGTCTGACCATTGCACCTCGGGCAAATCTATGGAAGATGGTTTGTTAGACGCTCGCTGGTTTTGTTTATGATGGAAATAGCGGCGATGAGCCAACATTTCATACTGACCATTCGCACTGGAACGAATTGCCGCAATCTCTGCGATCTCCCATATGCCTTCAGCATTCTTGCGAGATTCCTGATCCAGGATGATAATGTTGTCTGAACTGATATTCAGCTTGCCGTAACGCCTGGCAATTGCCTCGGCACTCAATGCACGCGGTCGATAAGCAGCCAATTCGGGCGTGGGTTCCCCAATTGAGTCAACCTGGATATGCCGGATTTCGCCAAACAAGGCTTGCTCGCTTGGACCGAAAAGGCGAAAACTATTTTGGGATGCATAGTTTGGAATCAGAGAGAAAACAAACGATCGGGTCTGTTCGACAACCTGTCCGATTTTTGATCCAGCACCAATCAGGCGGTAGAAGTTTTCCCAGATGGCAATATCATACAAGATGACTTCATCCACACCCAACCACCAGGTAACGCCAGCATCAGTCAGCGATTGTGCATAATCTTCAGCCACACGATCTTTTGGAAAACTTGAAACTACCAGTAGGGGTGAGGAATTCCATTTTGTGGATATTTTAGGGTTTTCCCAATTCGTATGCCAGATCCAGGCAGAACTATTTTCTGGAAAATGTTCCTCCATTTTCCAGAGATTAATATCTAATTTTTTCGTTAGATCATTAAGGAAACAATTGTTCGCGCTAACGATAGTTGCACAACGCCACAAAACCTGTGGGGAATGAGAGAGATTTACGTTTTTGTCAGCATTAAGTGTCATCATTCACCTATGGTTTCCATTTACTTGTTCGGGAATCTCGATTGACGTTGAAGATAAACCATCATGCGCACAAGAAACAGGTGTTATGCAAAAAGTCAATTGTTCAATACAAATATTATACACTCATTTAGCAAAATCAGTTTTCTCTTCAAGAAAAAAGTTGGTTTAGTAAATTCATTTTTACCCAAATAAGAATATTAACTATTACAAGTTTACGAAGTATGTTCACAAATATTCGATTGACATATCCCCTAGGTAGCGCAGAACGAAAAAGCGGAACGCTCGATTGCGCCCCGCTTTATCATCTCTGTTTCGCCTTATGTTCTCTGTATTACACTTTTTGACCTTATTGCAGCTCAGGATTAGATTTGGGATACACCCTGTTCAGGCATTGAAACCGAATATACTTACGGCAGCGGTTCAGCAATAGCTGCCGGCTGCTTCTG
>JBAXBF010000209.1:0-5861 GCA_037142095.1 Chloroflexota bacterium | reverse complement strand
CTTGGACCTCCATTCATATTCGATAAGGACAATGTCGATAACTTCGGCTTCTAGTTTTGAAAAGGTTGTTTCAAAACTAGAACAAAAACAATTTATGATGAGTGTGATCTAATCGCACTTATCTCCCCAAACCCCCTTCCTTCTCATTTATTTGAGAGGGAAGGGGGAATTCTGGTAAAGTGTTGCTCAAGACACAATCTATAGAATCTTTATTCTTCGAACCCCTTAAAATTACAGAGGTGTTTTTATGGAAGCAAAGTCAAAAAACAAACCCTTTCCTCATTATATTGTTGTCTTTCTATTTCCGGCTGTATTGCTCTATACCGTTTTTATGGTGTATCCATTATTGGATTCGTTGCGTCTCAGCTTTTTTACCATTACAGACACAAGACAGGAAATATTCGTTGGCTTTCAGAATTTTATTAAACTATTTACCAACTCGAACTATGCACCGCGCTTTTGGGGTGCTTTGAAGAATAATTTTATCTTTTTCGCCATTCATATGCTGGTGCAGAATCCGATTGGGTTGCTTCTGGCGACCCTCCTGGCGAGTGGTGGCTTTGGACGCAAATTTTACCGTACAGTATTTTTCTTACCCACCGTCCTTTCTGTTGTTATTATCGGTTTTATCTGGCAGTTGATTCTTAACCCACTGTGGGGAGTTAGTAGTTCGTTATTGAAGATGGTCAGTCTGGGTTTTTTGTTTAAACCATGGCTTGGTCTGGTAGGGTATGCTTTACCGGCTGTTTCTTTAATTTCAGTCTGGCAGTTTGTTGGGATCCCCATGATCTTGTTCTATGCAACCTTGATTGGTATCCCTGATGAATTATTAGAGGCTGCCACCGTGGATGGTGCCAATGCCTGGCAGACTTTTTGGTCTATTAAGTTTCCTCTGATTCTGCCTACGGTTGGTTTGGTGACTATCCTGACCTTTGTTGGTAACTTCAATGCCTTTGATCTAATTTACACGATGAAGGGCGCCAATGCAGGTCCTGAGTATTCCACCGATATTATGGGGACGTTGTTTTATCGTACCTTTTTCGGACAGCAATTGCAGTTGGGGAATCCAGCAATGGGTACGACGGTTGCTGCAATGATGTTCTTGATTATCTTAGCCGGTGTTTTAACCTATACAATCTTATGGCAGCGCCGCGTTCAGACTTATGAATATTGAGGTGATAAGATGAAAGAACTTAACGAAGCAAATATTAAACATACGTCTTTGGGATACCGTCTGAAACAAGCTTGGAATCGCTTTTCTCCGCATATCATCTTGATCGCTTATAGTGTCCTGGCTTTATTTCCAATCGTTTTGATCGTGATCAACTCATTTAAAATTCGGAATGCAATCTTTAAATATCCTTTTGCCTTACCGAATGCGGAGACGTTCAGCCTGATCGGTTATGTGACGGTGTTTTCGCGGGCAAGTTTCCCAAAATATTTTCTTAACAGTGTCATTGTGACTGGGGTTTCCTTGATCATGATATTACTCATCGGCTCGATGGCGGCTTTCGCTTTATCGGAATATAAATTCCGCGGCAACGCTTTATTGGGATTGTATCTATCCATTGGGATCATGATCCCAATCCGTCTGGCTTCGGTGAGTATTCTGCGTTTAATGGCAAACCTCAACCTGGTCAATACCCTGACTGCGTTGATATTGATCTATATTGCTCAGGGGCTGCCGTTGACGATTTTCATCCTTTCGCAATTCATGCGCCAGGTGCCCAAAGAGTTGAAAGATGCCGCCCGCATCGACGGCGCCAGTGAATATCGTATCTACGGGATGGTTTTACCGTTGGTACGTCCAGCTCTGGGAGCCATTGGTATCTTTACCATGATCCCGATTTGGAACGATCTCTGGTTCCCGTTGATCCTTGCGCCGAGCGAAAACACGGCAACAGTCACCCTGGGAGTGCAGCAATTCCTTGGTCAGTTTGTAAGTGATTGGAATGCGGTGCTTTCATCCTTGACGATGGCGATGGTGCCGGTGATTATCCTTTATATCATCTTCTCGAACCAGATGATCAAGAGTATTACTGCGGGAGCAATTAAGTAGTCAAGGTAAGGAGGGATAGCTATGAAAGTTGGCATTGCAGGGGTGGGATTTATGGGCAGTATGCATGCCGCCGGTTGGAAAGCAACTGCAGCAAAGATTGCCGGTTTTTGTGGAGAAACAGTAGAGGAATGTAAGCCGATTGCTGCCCAATATCAAACCGGTATATTCCAGGACTTTAAAACTATGCTGAGTGCGGTGGATATTGTTGATATATGCACCCCAACCCATCTTCACTTTGATATGGTCCTGCAGGCTGCTGCGGCTGGCAAGCATATTATCTGTGAGAAACCTCTGGCATTAACCATCCAACAAGGACAGGAAATGATTGCGGTCTGTAAAAAGGCAGGCGTTCATTTTTACGTGGCACACGTGGTACGTTTCTTCCCCGAATACGCATTGGCGCAAAATACTGTGGCATCCGGGCAAATTGGCAACATTGGTGAAGTACGTTTGAGCCGGGGCAGTTTCCGTCCCAAGAAACCGGTTGGTAACTGGTTCCTGGATGAAAAAAAATCGGGCGGGATGATGCTTGACTTAATGATCCATGACTTTGACTATGCGCGCTTGATTGGGGGCAATGTCGAGAGCGTCTTTGCCAAGAAAATCACCACAGGGCATCCCGATGCTCCGGTTGACTACGGTATGGCTGTGCTTAAACATCATGTTGGAACAATTTCGCATATAGTCGGTGCATGGGCATATCCGCCGCCTACTTTTCGCACCAGTTTTGAGATTTCAGGGGATGCAGGAATGATCGATTTCTCTTCGGAAGGCACGGCTCCCATCCTGAACCTTATCCAGAAACTTGGTGCTGATGCGCCAGATGTAGGATTACCAGCCAGCCCGGTGATTGAAAGTCCTTATACCACTCAGATCAAGGAATTTTACAACGCCATCGTAGAAAATAAAGCGGCGAGGGTATCTGCCGAAGATGGCTTGGCAGCCGTTCAAATCGCGCTGGCAGCGATCGAATCTGCGAATACTGGAAAAGCCGTTTATCTGCCGTCTTTGCCGGAGGTGTCAGCATGAAAATTGGGATCATGAGTTTTGCTCATTTACATGCAGAAGGATACATCCAAAATGTACGCAATCTGCCGGGTGTGGATATGATCGGTATTGCTGATGAAGATACAAAACGCGGTCAACATTTTGCCAAGCAGTTTAATGCTCGTCTTTTCCGCAGTTATGAAGAACTTCTCGAGACAAAGCCGGATGGAGTCGTGATCTGTTCGGAGAACAACAAGCGTCGCCCGTTGGTAGAGATGGCTGCTTCACGAAAGGTGAATGTTCTCTGTGAGAAGCCCATTGCAACCACTTTAGAAGATGCCAGGGCTATAGTGGATGTATGTGAACGAGAGGGAGTGGTCTTGATGACTGCGTTCCCGATGCGTTTCAGCGCGCCTTTGTTGGAAATAAAACAGCAGTTAGATGCGGGTGCTTTAGGACAGGTGTACTGCTTCAATGGCACTAATCAGGGGGAATTGCCCAAGAAGCACCGTGATTGGTTTGTAGATAAGCAATTGGCTGGCGGCGGCGCATTGGTGGATCACACGGTACATCTGGTGGATATCATGCGTTGGTATTTGCAGTCTGAGATTACAGAAGTCTATGCTGTGGCAAACCGTGTCTTTCACGCCCAGGATGTCGCAGAGGATGTTGAAACCGGGGGTATCGTGATGGTTACCTTTGCCAATGGAATCTTCGCCTCAATCGATTGCAGTTGGTGCCGTCCACCGTATTGGCCCACTTGGGGTGGTTTGACATTTGAGATGGTTACCAGCCGGGGTGCGGTGTTTGTGGATGCCTTCAAACAAAACCTGACTGTCTTCAGTCATGATTTACAGAGACCAACCTGGGCTTTCTGGGGATCTGATTCTAATCAAGGTATGCTCGATGAGTTTGCTGCCGCAATCCGTGAGAACCGCGCTGCCAGTGTATCTGGTGTGGATGGTTACCGGGCAGTCGAGGTTGTTGCTGCTGCCTACGAATCACTGAAGACCGGACAGCCGGTGAAAATCAAGGCATGATTTTTATTGTTTGGCGGGTTGCGCAATCATATAAATATTATTTGGAGTGAATGCATATGGCAAAAGAGAGTTTACGTATGTTGATAAAAAATGCCCATCTTTTTGGTGTGGCGAAGGACTGGAATCCGGGATGGCTGGTTGTTGAAGGTGCCAAGATAAATCTGATGGGAGGAGGAACACCGCCTGATTTTCCCTCCGGGACATTCGAGCGGATACTGGATGCCAGAGGATCGATTCTGTTACCTGGTTTTATCGACATCCATGTTCATGGGGCGATGGGACAGGAGGCGATGGATGCCACTCCCGATGCATTACGAAAGATGGCGCAGTTCTATGCTCAGCATGGTGTAACCGGCTTTTTACCCAGCACCTGGACAGCAATCGGTGAGGCAACCCATAAGGTGATAGACGTAGTTAAGAGGATGATGGGACGCGTTGAAAAGGGAGCATCCATTCTTGGTGTGCATTTGGAAGGTCCTTACCTTAACCCTTCTCGCTGTGGTGCGCAGGATGTCAATCTCATCCGCCCGGCAGAGGAAAAAGAACTGGCGCGTTTCTTTGATAGCGACATCGTTAAACTCTTTGCCCTGGCGCCGGAGTTTCCTGAGAATATGTCTATTATCCAGGAATGTGTGCGGCGCGGGATTGTGGCTTCCGTGGGACATTCTGCTGCTACTTATGATCAGGTTGGCGCGGCAGTGAAATTGGGTCTGCGCCACGCTACGCATACCTTCAATGCGATGACTGCTTTTGGACATCGTGAACTGGGTACAGTTGGAGCCGTGATGGCTTATGATGAGATTACCTGCGAATTGATCTGCGACAACATCCATGTTCATCCCGGCGCCCAGAAGATTCTGGTGGATGTCAAGACACCCAACGGCGTGGTTCTGGTAACGGACGCTATTCGTGGCGCTGGGCTGCCAGACGGTGAACATCCGATTGACAACCGTGTTATCACGGTTAAGGATGGTGTCGCGCGCCTGCCGGATGGGACGATTGCTGGCAGTATTCTGACAATGGAGCGGGCGCTCAAAAACGTCATGGCAGCCACCGGTCGACCGCTGCATGAAATCTGGCAGATGTCCAGTCTCAATTCTGCCCGCCAAATTGGTATATCGGCACACAAGGGCAGCCTGGAAGTGGATAAGGACGCCGACCTTGTATTGTTGGATACGGATTTCAATGTCAAGCTGACGGTTGTGGAAGGCGAGATCGTTTTCGAAGCTTAGCGCTACAAGCTGACGATCTGTCCGTAATAAAGAAATAAGTACTGAATCTGAACTCGATTCAGATAAAGTCTGTGCGTTCATGTCAATCGGTTGGGTGAATAACTGATAACCCAAGCTGTATTATGGTCATTTGCGTATGCTTGACACGGTCTATTGGAGATGATAATATCGAATCATGTTAATGCGTGAAGAGGTTGAGGAAGCGATAGTTAAGACGGTTATTCACTTTTATCCTTCCGTCCAAGGCATTTATTTGTTTGGTTCTTTTCAAACAGAGAACGAGTGGAATGACAGTGATGTCGATATTGCGGTGTTGCTACCTCACGTTTTGGCGAAAGAAGAAAGACATTTGGGGATGTCTGAATGCCGGATTAAACTAGAAGAAGGTTTGGGCAAGAATGTTGATTTGGTGAATGTACGCCAGGTCTCGACGGTTTTTCAATTTCAGATTGTTACCACGGGAAGGTTGATTTATGTGAGTGATGAAAATGCGGTGGCTGAATTTGAAATGCTGACTTTTTCATTTTATCAAAAACTGAATGA
>JBAXBF010000208.1:0-5862 GCA_037142095.1 Chloroflexota bacterium | reverse complement strand
ATTGGCTACCCTCACCCCTGCCCCTCTCCTGCAAGCGGTAGAGGGGAAAAAGACCGCGGTAGTTGGCGGACAATACCCTCAATCCCAGCCGCAAGCGAGAGCGGGGAATCAAGCCACGATCGACTATGGGGATGGAATCCAACCATCTTCATCTGCGAAATCAGCGCAATCCGAAAAATCTGCAGTTCAGACTTCTTCCACCGCCAGCGTGTGGGAGATACCAACTGCCCTGGCGGGACAGCCAACACCCGCGGCTGCGCAGCGTGAGCATACACCAATCCCGCCGCCGTACATTCCCCAACCACCCCTATCTGCGAAATCAGTGAAATCCGAAAAATCTGCGGTTCAGACCTCTTTGCTTCTGAGCATCGGCGGCTTAGGGCTGTTGCTTCTGATCGTCATCATTGGCGGTGCAAGTTGGCTGCTGAACCGCCCTTCCGAACCAAGCAGTGATATGAATGCGCAGACTGTTCAATCAAGCATCCGGCAAACCCAGTCTGCTGTGGATAAGCAGACTCCAACTCTCTCACTTAAGGGACAGGGTGAGTATGATGTGAATGTATATCCAACCATTACACCGTCCATAACCAATATACCATTGGCAACTGCGACATTACACTCAATCCTATCCCGCATCTCCACCAAAGACGGCATGGAAATGATATACATTCCAGCCTCCGAATTCCTGATGGGGTCGACAGAAAGTGACAGATTTGCGGATAATAATGAAAAGCCACAGCACAAGGTAGAACTGAACGGGTACTGGATGGACAAGACCGAGGTAACCAATGGGATGTACCAGAAATGCGTGGCTGACGGAGCGTGCCAGGAGCCGAATAATAAATCATCGCGAACGCACGCGGATTATTATAAGAACAGCACGTATGCAAACTACCCGGTGATCTACGTAGATTCGAATCAGGCGGTTACATACTGTAAATGGGCGGGAGGAAGTTTGCCGAGCGAGGCGCAATGGGAGAAAGCGGCGCGCGGGACGGATGGGCGTAAATATCCATGGGGCGACGTATCACCGAGCTGTGATTTGGCGAATTACACCGGTTGTGGAGGAGATACAAAGCCGGTTGGGAGTATAATGGCAGGGGAGAGTCCGTATGGACTGATGGACATGGCGGGTAATGTGGGGGAGTGGGTAAATGACTGGTATGACGATGGATATTACAAGAATTCACCGCAGCTCAATCCGGCAGGACCAGAAAGTGGGTTGAGTCGTGTAGTACGCGGCGGGTCTTGGGAGTATGATTCGATGTATGTCCGAGCGGCTAACCGCGACAGGATATTCCATGTCTTTTGGGGCAACAACCTTGGCTTCCGCTGTGTTCGCTAATCTTATAATGTTTTGGCTGGGTTCTGGATTCAGGGTTTTTGAAGTGGGGGTTCAATTGTCCGCCTGCCAGTTAGACTCCTAGCTCAAAGAACAATTTGATAAAATGAGCAACCTTCTGTGTATTCTGCCCCGCGGAGTAAAGTTTCTTTGTGTTTCTGGCAGCTTGATATGTAAGACTTATGGTAAAATAATCAAAATTGCCATGTTCCTGATAAAACGCTGCAGGAGAACATCATGCCGAATCTAACAGGTCAATCCATCGGACGGTATCACATCATTGTGCCATTGGGCGAGGGCGGAATGGCAACCGTCTACAAAGCCTTCGACACGCGTCTGGAATGTGACGTCGCCATCAAATTCATCCGCAAGGAAAATGTGCCTGCCAGCCAATGGGAACGGATGAACGCGCGCTTTGAGCGTGAAGCCAAACGTATGGCGAAACTGATGCACCCCAATATCGTCAAAGTAACCGACTACGGCGAATATGAAGGCAACCCATATTTGGTGATGCCATATCTACCGGGCGGGACGCTGAAAAACAGAAGCCAAAAATTCATGTCCTACCAGCAAGCCGTCTGCCTCCTGGCGCCGGTGGCGCGGGCATTGGAGTATGCTCACCGCCAGAATACCATTCACCGCGACGTGAAACCTGCCAATATCCTGATCACCGAAGATGGGGCACCCATGCTGGCAGATTTCGGGGTGGCGAAGATTCTTGACCTCGATGAGGGCAATACCTTGACCGGTACCGGGATGGGAGTAGGCACGCCCAAGTACATGGCACCCGAGCAGTGGCTGAACCGCGTTTCACCGCAGACGGACGTGTATGCGCTGGGGGTGGTGTTTTATGAACTGTTGACCGGACGGGTGCCTTATGACGCCGATACACCCGCTGGCGTGATGCTGAAACAGAGCAACGAGCCGCTGCCCCGCCCGAAGCAGTTTGTACCAGGAATAACGGAAGACGTAGAGCGGGTAATCTTCAAGGCATTGGCGAAGGATCCGCAGCAGCGTTATGCGGATATGGAGGCATTGGCGCAGGCGTTGGAGAGATTGGCAACCCTCGCCCCTGTTTCGCAAGAAATTAAGAGAAATGAAACCACCATCGACTATGGGGATGCAGCTCAACCATCTTCATCTGCGAAATCACCGCAATCCGAAAAATCTGCGGTTCAGACCTCTTTGCTGCTGGGCATCGGCGGCTTAGGGCTGTTGTTCCTGATTGTAATCATCGGCGGAGCAAGTTGGCTGCTGAACCGCCCGATCAAACCAAGTAATGTAGTGAATGCCGAGACGGTTCAAGCCAGTTCCCAGCAAACCCTGACAGTTATGGGTGAGCAGAGCCCAACTGTTTCCAATGATGGTAAAAACCGCGTCTCCGCCAAAGACGGTATGGAAATGATCTACATCCCGCCTGGTGAATTCCTGATGGGGTCGACGGATAACGACAGTGATGCGCGATATGATGAACAACCGCAGCATAAGGTTTATCTGGATGCGTATTGGATGGATAAGACCGAGGTGACCAACGCCATGTACAAGAAATGCGTGGCGGACGGGTCATGCCAGGAGCCGAACGATAAGAAATCAAATACACAAAATGATTATTATGGCAATGATCAGTATGCTAATTATCCTGTGATTTATGTGGATTGGAATCAGGCGCAAGAATATTGTAAGTGGGCTGGTGGGAGTCTACCGACGGAAGCGCAGTGGGAGAAAGCGGCGCGCGGAGAGGATGGGCGGAAGTACTCATGGGGGAATGAAACTGCGAGTTGTAAGCTGGCGAATTATAGCGTATGCGCAGGTGACACAAAAGCAGTGGGGAGCCTGGCGGATGGTGCCAGTCCTTACGGGGTGATGGACATGTCCGGCAATGTATGGGAATGGGTAAATGACTGGTATGGGGATAACTATTACCAGACTTCACCGCAGAAAAATCCCACAGGACCTGACAGCGGGACAGTTCGTGTGCTTCGTGGCGGGTCTTGGGCCTATGATTCGTGGTACCTGCGCTCGGCTTACCGTAACTGGGACAATCCCGGTAATTGCTACAACGACTACGGGTTCCGCTGCGCCGGCTTTTGATCCTGAAATTCTGGATTCTGAGGTGCTGGATTTCTGAAGTGGGGGTTCCTGGACGCAATACCCTGAACGACCTCTTGCTTAAAAATAGGATTTTGAACTATAATGATAAGTAGCGGGGCAAGCTCATTCCAATTTTTTCCAAACCCGATGAAGGATAACGAAGGAGATGAAAGAGGGTTTTTAAATTATATATATTAATTTATTTTATAAAGTTATTAATAAATATCCTTTTCCTCCTTCAGCCTCCTTCATTTTTCCAAGCTTCTAAACAAGAAAATAAGAGTCACCCCCACAAACGTATATCTGTAGTAAGATTAGCCATTAAAAATCAATCCTCTTACGCAATACCCATTTCTCGACATGATGGAGGTGACTGTGGAACAAAAACAATACCAGGTGTACGCTTATCGCTGGGTCGTGCTGGCAGTCAGTATGTTGGCGAACCTCACGATTCAGATTTTATGGATCTCGTTTGCGCCGGTTACGGGCTTGGCGGCGCATTACTACGGCGTCTCCGATCTGCAGATCGGTCTGTTTGCGATGATCTTTATGATCGTCTTCATCCCCCTCTCGCTTCCGGTCTCCTGGGCGATCGACACGTTTGGTTTCTACAAGACGGTTGGGCTGGGTGTCATCTTGATGGGCATTTTTGGC
This sequence comes from Chloroflexota bacterium, assembly GCA_037142095.1. GTDB lineage: Bacteria > Chloroflexota > Anaerolineae > Anaerolineales > DRKV01 > JBAXBF01. Next base: position 1,775 of record JBAXBF010000208.1, on the reverse strand, counting down.
GTTCTGCGCGGCTTGGCGGGTGCAAGTTACCTTTGGGTGCTGGTGGGCACGCTTGGAATCGCGGTTGCCCAACCCTTTTTGTTGAATTCCTGGACGACCATCGCCGCCAAGTGGTTTCCGCTGGATGAACGTGCCAGCGCGGTCGGTTTGATCACGATTTCCAACCTGATTGGCATCGCCCTGGGGATGATTTTAACCCCGCTTCTGATGGAAAACATGCCTCTCGCCACCGTGCAACTGGCTTTTGGCATCCTGGCTGCCTTTTCGTCGCTCTTATTCCTGATCTTTGCGCGTGAAGAACCGCCGACGCCACCTTGCCCGGAAGGGATGGAAACGCGGGCTTTGATGCTGGCTGGGCTTAAGCATGTCTTCACCGTCAAACGCTTCTGGTTATTCCTGGTGGTCTGGTTCTGTGGAAACGGCATCTTCAACGGCATCCTGACCTGGGTCGAGAACATCGTCCGCCCGCGCGGCTTTAACCCCGAACAGGCTGGCGTTTTAGGGGCGTTGTTTCTGGCGGGTGGGGTGGTTGGGGCATTCATCCTTTCCTCCCTTTCGGATAAACAGCATAAACGCCAGCGCTACCTCCTGCTTGGTCTGAGCTTTGCCATCCCGGGATTGATCGGTATCACCTTCGCCTCCAGTTACTGGTTATTAATTATCTCAGCCCTGTGGATGGGTTTTTTCATGGTCAGCGCCATTCCGGTTGGTTTGCAGTATTCTGCCGAGATCGCCTATCCCACGCCTGAAGGCACTTCCAATGGCGTGGTGATGCTGTTTGGGCAGGCTGCGGTGGTATTCGTTTATGGCATGGAGGCGATGAAGAGCGCGGACGGCTCTTTTACACCGGCGCTGCTGGCTTGTCTGGCTTTGCTGGTGCTCAATGTCCTGATTGCTACTCGTCTGAAAGATGCGGATCTCCAGCCAACGGGCTAGAGGCGGGGAAAACGGATGCGGATCCAATTAATGATCACTTGTTTAATCGACAGCCTTTTCCCGGAAGTGGGGGAGGCGGTCTTGGCGACTCTGCAGGGCTGCGCGCTGGACGTGGATTTTCCGCAGGAGCAAACCTGCTGCGGGCAGCCGGCGTTCAATGCCGGTTATTGGGACGAAGCCCGTCGCATGGCAATCCATACCCTGGATGTGTTCTCGGATACGGAGGGATCGCTGATTATTCCCTCCGGTTCCTGCGCCGATATGGTCAAACACCGCTATCTCGAGCTTTTCAAGGATGATCCTTTTAACCTGCAAAGGGCGCAGGCTTTATCGGAGCGCACCTATGAACTGAGCCAGTTTCTGGTGGATGTTTTGGGGGTGATGCCGCAAAGCGCTGTATATCAGGGGCGGGTCGTCTATCACCCTTCTTGCCATCTCTTGCGCGGTATGCAGGTGGACCGGCAGCCGAAGACGCTGCTGGCGGCGACGGGTGCGGATGTGATTGCGCTGGAAGCCGAGTGCTGCGGCTTTGGCGGTGTCTTTTCCGTAGAACAGCCGGATCTCTCGGCTGAGATGCTGCAGCGCAAGATGAAAGCGATTGAAGCCAGCGGGGCGGCGCTGCTGGTGGCTGCCGATGTGAGCTGCCTGATGCACATCGAGGGCGGATTGCGAAGGGCAGCTTCCCAGGTGCGCTGCGCCCATCTGGCGCAAATCCTGGCTGGGCGGGAGCCGGTTTTGAGGTAAATGAAGATGGATGAGCCGTGTAAAGCCTTCAAACAACGTGTCAAGGCGGCGATTGCCAACCCTACCCTGCAAATTGCCCTGGATGGCAACGCCGA
>JBAXBF010000207.1:0-5874 GCA_037142095.1 Chloroflexota bacterium | reverse complement strand
TTCGTTATTGAGCAAGCGCTTATCATCAAAATCGAATATTCGTGCGGTGAACACGGGTCATGACCTGACCGGTATCGCTGATTTGATTGAATTATGCTTCGCGCGTACATTAGATGCCGACGGCAGACAATATGTACACAATCTGCGTTTGGCAGCTCACAACCCGGCACCTTTTGAATGGTTGAACGTAAATGACCCGCAAGCGGCTATTCCAGGCGGTTTTGTCTGGCTGGAGAACGGGAGAGTCATTGGTAATTTGACCCTGATTCCGCACTACCAATCCGCGTTTTCTCAGAAAGAAAGAAGATATCTGATCGCCAATGTTGCCGTGCATCCCGATTACCGCCGGCGCGGGATAGCCAGAGATTTGACTGCCACCGCGCTGGCGTGTATCCTGAATAACAATCAAGCGCCGCCCTGGCTGCATGTCCGCGATGACAATCCGGCGGCTTACGATCTATATCAATCGCTGGGCTTTGTTGAGCGTTTTCGCCGGACGACCTGGCATACAAATGCAGAAATTTCTCTTCCGGAATGGAGAAAAGATTTTTCCATTGTTTCTCGAAAAAGACACCATTGTAGAAGCCAAAAAAAATGGTTTACCGAAACCTACCCGCTTGCGATGACCTGGTTCCTCTCCATTAACGAAGATTTGTTGTGTCCCGGCTTGCGCAGTTTCATTTTGCGCTTATTCAGGGATGTCTATCTGCGCCAATGGGCAGCCATGGATGAAGATGAATTGGTTGGAGTTATCTCTTGGCAGCCGACGCGCGGCTTTAGCGATTGTTTATGGTTGGCAGTCGATCCCCAAAAAGAAACAGATGCGATACCGGCTTTGTTAGCCTGCATATATGAGCGATTTGACTCCCATCGGGTGCTTGCTCTGGATTATCCCTACAATCGTGCCGTTCAGACCCTCCAGCAATCTGGATTTCACCAACACCATACGCTTATCTGGATGCAATATAGACCATAACGGCAACGGATAGAACATAATTTTCGCCTATGGTTTGGGTTTGTGATATAATTGAAATATCGACCATTTAGTATCAAAGATACCATAATAGAATCCTGCAGTCAGGGAAAAGTATATGCGCAATAAAAATTCTATACGATCCATTCGAGCCTCATACCGCAGACGCCAGCGGGTAGCCCCCCTTCTGGTTGGTTTTTTTGCGTTAATCTTACTTTTAGTGGGGGCTTTGTTTGTCATCATCGCCTTGGGCGGGAACTTAAAAATCCCGTTTGTGAGCGGCGGGGGATTAAAAATCTCGTTGTTCGCCACCCGAACTCCCACGCCAACCCTCACCTTTACGCCTACAATAACCCCTTCTCCGACGCTTACACCCACCATCACCGAGACTCCGACTCTGATTCCTACAGAAGTGCCTTCGGTGACCGCATCACCCTCGGGTCCTTTCACGTATATGATCAAGGAGGGAGATGTCTTGATCAACCTCGCCCAACAGTGGGGTATCGACCTGAATTACTTGATGTCATATAACAAACTGGCGGACGGTAATATCTATGTTGGGCAAGAATTGATCATTCCACTGGGGATAGATCCGCCGACCGTTACACCTATCCCGACCTATCTACCTAAAGGCAGGGTGATCGAGATCATCGTCATCGCCAACGACTCCTTTAATGGGATTGCCTCAACCTATAACTCAACCACAGAAGGCATTCTTAAAGAGAACGAGGATGTCTTTGGGAAAATTGATATTAAGAATGACCCGCTGCCGGCTTTGAAAATTGGAATGCGTTTGAAGGTGCCTGCTAATCTGGTAACGCGTACTCCAACCACCACCCCCGCGATTTCTGTGCGCCAGACTCAAACCCAGTCTGCTATTCAGACGGTCATGGGTAAACCAACCCAACCGTAATTTCGCATGTCTGAACCTGTTGAATCTCCATCTGCTGCCAGGCACAAAGCTCTGGCAGCAGAACATAATTCCATCTCGCTGGCAGTCGTTACCGTAAGCGACAGTCGTACGCCCGAAACAGATACTAATTTCCACTATTTACGCGATGCAGTCCTCTCCACTGGATTTGGAATCTGCGCTTATCACCTGATCAAAGATGAACCGGAACAGGTCATCGCCGTTTTACAACGGCTGGCAAGTGATGGCAAGGCACAGGTGGTCTTTTTCAATGGAGGTACGGGCATCTCACGCCGCGATACGACTTTTGATGCGCTGAACCGTTGCTTGGAGAAGACGTTACCCGGTTTTGGTGAGATTTTTCGCATGTTAAGCTACCAACAGATCGGCTCCCCGGCTATGTTTTCGCGTGCCACTGCCGGTGTCTATCGCGGCATGGTGATTGTTTCCACCCCGGGGTCTCCGGCTGCGGTGCGTTTGGCGTGGGAAAAACTCATTCTTCCCGAAATTCAACACCTTGTTTGGGAAGTGAATCGTTAAAGAAGCTATGAACGCTGGTTTACTCTCTGGTTTTCTTAATTCATTGGACGCTTTTCCGGATCATCCGGCTCTGGATGTGAACCAGAGGACTTATACCTACCAGGAATTGGCGCAGATCGCAGCGGAGATCGCCACCGCTCTCCTTTCTACTTCCGCAGCCGAAGTGCCGGTAACGGCGTTCCTTGCCTACCGCAGCCTGACGGCATACGCCGCGATTGTGGGTATTCTGGCGGCTGGCAAAGGCTATGTCCCGCTTAATCCCAATTTTCCTACCGAGCGCACGCACCGCATGTTTGAATTGTCCGGGGCGGATGTGCTCATCGTGGGTAAAGAATGTATCCATGCTCTGGAAACTTTATTGCCAGGATTGGACCGGAAATGTACTATCCTCGTTTCCGACTTGAATCTGGTGGTAGCTCTGGCTGATCGTTTCCCGCAGCATCGTTTCATCTCCTATCATAATGACATTCCTGTTCATCTTCAGGATGTTTGCACCCCGCTTGCTGTTTCTCCGCATCAGACGGCTTATCTCTTGTTTACTTCTGGTAGTACCGGTTTGCCGAAAGGTGTCCCCGTCAGCCATAAAAACGTAGGTGCGTATGTCCGCTATATATCCCAACGCTATGAAGTCAATCCGGAAGACCGTTTCTCGCAAATGTTCGATATGACCTTTGACCTGAGCGTGCATGATATGTTTGTCGCCTGGGAACGCGCCGCCTGTGTCTATTGCTGCCCGCAGAAGAACCTGATGACGCCGGGTAACTTTATCTGCGAGAATGAATTGACAATGTGGTTCTCGGTGCCTTCGGTGGCGATGTTCATGTCTGGGTACCGTTTGTTGAAACCCAATTCGCTACCCACCCTGCGTTACAGCCTTTTTTGTGGTGAGGCGCTTTCGGCTACCCTGGCGGAGCAGTGGCAGAAAGCCGCTTCCAATTCGATCGTCGAAAACCTGTATGGTCCGACCGAGACGACCATCGCGATTGCCCATTATCGCTGGGACAGTCTACAATCTCCTGCCGAATGTGTCAATGGGATTGTTCCAATTGGTTGGACGTTCAGTGGACAGCAGGCTTGTATCATCCAGCTCGGAAAATCTGTTGAGGACGAAGCCACGCCGCTCGCTGTGCAAGAAGCCGGAGAATTATGTCTTTCCGGTTCTCAGGTGACCGGTGCTTATCTGAACAATCCGCTTAAAACGCAGCAGCAATTTATCAAAATCCCTTCTTTGGGTGATGATCTCTGGTACCGCACCGGTGACCTGGCGAAACAGGATGAAAAGCAATGTTTTCATTATCTGGGCAGAATCGATAATCAGGTCAAAATCCTCGGTCATCGCGTCGAATTGGGTGAGATTGACACCTTTCTGCGCGAAGTTTCGGGATGCGAAATGGCGGTTTCGCTTGCCTGGCCCCTACGCGAAGGACATGCCACCGGAATCGTGGCTTTCATTGCCGGTAAGTCAATGGCGGGAGAGAAAGAGATTCAGAATTATTGCCAGAAGAATCTGCCGGATTATATGGTCCCCAAGAAGATTTACTTTATCGAAACGATGCCGCTCAATGTAAATGGAAAAATAGACCGCCTCAAGTTGCAGGAAATCTTGGAGACGAAGAAGGTTTGATCCGCCAGCGATCAAACGAAGCGCAGGGAATGAAACCCCTTATCTGTATTGAAAATCTAACCTTTGTGCATCCCGCCGCGCGCCCGCAGGATTTGCCCGCGCTGCGTTCGCTGTCTTTAAGCATCGCTGAAGGAGAACTGGTAGCTCTTATCGGTGCCAATGGTTCCGGTAAGACGACTCTCGCCCGCCATCTGAACGCAGTATTACTTCCCACGCAGGGACGCGTGCTTGTCAATGGGCTGGATACCCGTGATCCCGCCAACCATGCCGAAATACGTGCCCAGGTGGGGATGGTCTTTCAATATCCCGAAGATCAGATCGTCGGGGCGACCGTTGCGGAGGATGTCGCCTTTGGACCCGAGAATCTGGGGTTGCCGCGCCCTGAAATTCAAGCCCGCCTTGATGCAGCATTACTGGCGGTAGGTATGCAAGCATTTAGCCAGCGTCCAGCGCACATGCTTTCTGCCGGTCAAATTCAACGTGTGGCGGTGGCTGGTGTGCTGGCGATGAAACCGCGCTGCATCGTCTTTGACGAAACGACTTCCATGCTTGACCCGGCTGGACGTGAAATGGTCATGGATACCATGCTGGCGCTGCATCGCGAGGGGTTGACGATTCTCTTTATCACGCACTCGATGGAGGAAGCCGCCCGCGCTCAAAGAGTGATTGTGATGGACGAGGGGCAGATCGTAATGGACGCCGCCCCGCCTGAGGTTTTTTCCCAGGGCGAGAAACTGCAAGCGCTTAAGCTGGAACTGCCGCAGGCGGCTAGCTTTGCGCAGAAACTGCGCCCCCATTTTCCGCAGCTTGCCGCCTCCATTCTCACCCTGGATGAACTGGTGGAGGCTATCCTCCTCTGCCGCCCGATAATTGGAACACCGGCGCCAGAGAAAATCACCCCCGCCACCGTTCGGGTTGCCCGCAGCCTGATTATCGAAGTCTCCCATTTGGGTTATATCTACCAGCGCGGCACACCGCTGGCTTTTCCTTCGCTGGAGGACGTCTCTCTACGGGTGGCGGAAGGGCAGGCGTACGCTCTGATTGGCGCCACCGGATCCGGCAAGAGCACCCTGTTTCAGCATCTAAACGCATTACTGCGCCCGCAGCGCGGTCATCTGCGTGTGGCAGGCTACGACCTCGAAGATGCCGGGCTTGACCGGAGAGCTTTGCGGCGCAAGGTGGCTCTGGCGTTTCAGACTCCAGAGAATTATTTTTTCGAACAGTATGTGGGCGATGAAATTTCGTATGGTCCGCGCCAGTTGGCAGAGCAAAGCAAAAGCCGCGATAAAAGTGCTTTGCGTAACCAGGTGCGCATTGCCATGGAACTTATCGGCTTGGATTTTGAACAGTACAAAGACCGTTTGACCTATACCCTGAGTGGGGGAGAGCGGCGCAAGGTAGCCCTGGCTTCCGTGCTGGCGGTCAACCCGCAGATCTTGGTTCTGGATGAGCCGGGCGCAGGGCTTGACCCGGCTTCACGGCGTGCCCTGATGTCGCGCCTGAGTCTATTGAAAGAAGGCGGCATGACCGTCTTGATCGCTTCGCACAATATGGAAGAACTCGCAAACTGGGCGGATGCCTTAACCGTCCTGCACAACGGGCGAGATGTCCTCAGCGGTTCGGCGCAGCAGGTCTTCTCGCAAAATTCCCACCTGCAGGAGCTTGGTCTGGAAGCGCCTTTTGCCGTGCGTCTGGCGGAACGGCTGCGCAGTGCTGGTCTGCCGCTCCCGCCGGAGGGGATGGATATGGAAGCATTGCTGGCTATTTTCACCAGTTAACATACTTTGGATTTATTTAATGACCAGGAATGGATTGCCTGAATAATTT
>JBAXBF010000206.1:0-5918 GCA_037142095.1 Chloroflexota bacterium | reverse complement strand
AGTGGTAGAAACTTACGCCCAGCTTTTTTGCAGTTTCCGCAAGGGTCTCGAAAGTATCCCAGGACTTCACACCATCCTCAGTACGTGGCCCAAAACTGACATCTCGTTTTCGTACTCGCTGCCGTACTCCAAGTTCCGAGGCATTGTTATGGAGTGGCAGTTCGGGATATTGCAATACCAGTAACAAACTATTCTTCTTGGCTTTGGTTTTCGCAATCCTTTGATCCAGCGCGTCATATCCGGTATGGCTTGAGAATAAATCATCATATTCAGTCTCTAATCGCAGATGATCTTCCACTGTAGGTTGTCGGCGGTAGTCCAACAACTGGTGGTAATACTCCCAGAATTGCTTCAGGAAATCATTCAGTAATTCGCGATGCAATGTAATCACAGGCATCAACTTCTTGTAGTGTCTGCCTTCATGCACCCAGCATAACATCATCTTCTGAGCTAACCAGTTGAACTGAGGCGCGTCATCACAAACCAATGCCTGTACCACCGGATAATCCCTTTGCGCATGATACGCTGCGATCACTGCAGCATCAATCAATATTTTACGTTGTTGTTTTCTCAATCTAGGTAAACTTTCATCCAGTCGCTCTAGAAATGCCACTTCTTTCCAATCCTGTTCGCTTTTCCAACTCTGTATTTTTCTCCAGGCTGCTTTCGACCAGGGGATACCTCTCAAATATCCGATAGTTTCCTCATTCACCCGAAATTTGCGTTTGCGCCCATTGCTGAGTACATCCAACACACTCAGCCGTTCTTTACTCGCTCGGGTATGGTAACTGGTGTAGACTGGATTGCAAACCACATGGCAATGTTGATTTTGTCCATTAACTCGGGTCAATGTGTCATCGGTTTGTTGCCATGGGCTGCTCTGCAATCCCGCTTCATACACTGCATCATTTTCCGCATGGAAGCTCTCTTGCTTTTTGATCAGCAGGTTCGATATTTCCCCTGCTGAGATATGTATGCCCACATTCTCAAAGAATTCCAGTATCTTCGGTTCACTGGTTCCGATCCCATAGTAAAAGGCCAACGTCAGGGCCTTGATCCCTGGACCAAACTGACCCTCATATCCCCTCGGTAGTTCGGCCAAATAGGTCTTCCGGGTCGAGGTGGCATAGTATTTTTGTTTGTGGTATAGAATATTATCTGTTCGCAGCAAGATGTCCTGCACCACCACATTTTCATACCCCTTGAACTTGGCATCCTTTGGTAAAACCGATAGATCCACTTCAACCACTTGTTCCCGGTTGATTTGGATTTCTGCTTTCTTGCTCTTTTTATGCCGTTGGCGCGATTGATGACGTTCGTTTTCAGAGGAATGATTGGCCGGTGGTGGTTTTGGCGTGTTTCCTTTGGTCTTGGGTTTGCCTTGTTCCCCCTTCAATCGGTTCACTTCATCCCTCAATCGTTGATTCTCAACCTGGGCATCTCGTAAGTCCGCAGATAATTTTTCCACCAGGTTCAATAACTGCCTGATCAATTCCCGTGCGTTTTCGTCTTGTATGGCGTTTAGATCAAGGTTGTCTAACATGATTATTAAATTTTAACAGCCTATGCCAAAAATTAATAGGCTTCAGTAGCTTTTCGTTTCCCCCTATTTATTGAGATGATACTAAAAACCGGTAGTTTGATCCAGGTTCAGGGACGCTAACGGGTTTATGCTTCCGCATACCCGCAGAGGGCTACGGCGCGCGGCCCGGTATGCACACCCAACACCGGTGAAACGATCGAAATAAACATTTCGGCGGGAGAATATTCATCCTGCACCCGCCTGGCCAGGGCCTGGGCTTCTTCCAAGGCTTTGTTATGTAATACCGTGATGTGCAAAGGCTTCGAGGGATTGGTCTTTTTGAAGAATTCTTTGTACAGCCCATCCAGAGCGGCCTTACGTGAACGTGCCGGGATAGAGGCCCCAACCGCTCCGGTTTCCGGGCGTACGTTGATCAGGGGTTTGATCTGGAGGACTGACCCCAGGAATTTGGCAGCTTCGCTGATCCGGCCCCCTCTACTCAAGTATTCGATTGTGTCCAGAGATATATAATAGACCATATTGTTCCGGACCTGTTCGGCTGCTTGAAGCATGGATTGCAGGTCCCCACCGGCTTCTCGTACCCTGGCCGCGGCGATCACCTGCCAGCCAATGCCCATCGAATTGCTCCGTCCATCGACCACATGTACGGGTATGGGCGAACTCATCGCTGCCTGGCGGGCCGATTCAATCGTCCCGCTCATCGCTTTGCTGATGGTAATGGCGATGATTTCACTGGCGCCGCTTTCAGCTGCCTGCCGGTAAGCATCCAGGAAGGCCTGCGGCGCAGGCTGCGAAGTGGTCGGGTGTTGCTTATCGAGCGGCAGGCGGTCGTAGAACTCTTCCGCGGATATATCCACCCCGTCCAGATATGCCTGGCTGCCAAATATGATCGTAAGGGGTACAACTGTAATGCCATATTGTTCCCGCCAACCGGCAGGAATATCGCAAGTACTGTCAGTTACCAAAGCTATCTTTTGGGTCATATCAATATCCGGGTGAAAAAAATTTGGGTAAACCGGGGTTTGAATTTGCCCATTCCATTCTAAGCTATTCCAGCTTTTCAGAAAAGGTAAAACTATTTTTTAGAAGCCGGTTATTTCTGGGTCAACACCTCACGCACTTTGGCTGCGAGGTCTTTTATCAGATATGGTTTCTGGATAAAATTGACCCCTTGATCCAGCACGCCGCGATGAGCTATGACATTGGCCGTGTACCCGGATGTAAACATGATTTTGATCCCAGGCGAAATGGCGAGAAGTTTTGAAGCGAGATCACGACCATTCATCTCCGGCATTACCACGTCGGTGATCAGCAATTGGATCGAACCTGCATGTTCTTCTGCCAGAAGAATGGCTTCCCCAGGGGTATTTGCAGCCAGAACGTTGTACCCCAGGTCTTCCAATGAATCACGGCACAGGTCCAGTAAGGCTAACTCATCCTCAACAATCATAATTATTTCGCCCTCGCCCTGGATAGCCACGCTTACCTCAGTATATGGGTCTGCTACAACTTCTGATTCAAACCGCGGCAGATAGATCTTGATGGTCGTCCCTTTTTGGGGTTCGCTGTAGACATTGATAAAACCGTTATTCTGTTTGACTATACCAAACACGGTCGCCAGACCCAACCCTGTGCCCTCCCCGATCGATTTGGTTGTAAAGAATGGTTCAAAAAGATGGGATTGTGTCTCCCTGTCCATACCGGTGCCGTTATCGCTAACCGCCAGCATGATATAAATTCCGGGTATTACTTCCGCATGCCTGGAGCAGTATTCCCTGTCGAACTCGACCCGGCCTGTTTCAATCGTGATTTTACCCACATCTTTAATGGCGTCGCGCGCGTTAACAATCAGGTTCGCCAACACCTGATCAACCTGGGTAGGGTCAATTTTTACGGTCAATTTTCCCTCCCCCGGATTCCATACCAGGTCGATATCCTCCCCAATCATTCGCTGGAGCATCATTAGCATAGAATTGACAATGCCATTCAAGTCCAGCACCTTCGGATTAATGGTTTGTTTTCGAGCATAAGCCAATAGCTGCCGGGTGAGGTCAGCTGAACGTTGGGCAGCATCGAAAATCTCTTTAAAGTAAACCCTGGTCGGGTCATTTTCCGAAATCTTGTTCAGGGCAATCTCGGAATGGCCAATGATTACCCCCAAAAGGTTATTAAAATCGTGAGCCACCCCGCCCGCCAGCTGGCCAACCGATTCCATTTTCTGAGCCTGCAGGAGCTGCTCAGACAGGAGCCTATTATCTACTTCAGCGCGTTTGATATCCGTTATGTCCCGGGAGGTTTCGGCGATACCCACGATGCGGCTTTCACTATCATGCAAGGGATTCATGGTCAGTTCAAACACATGTACCTGTCCATCTGGCATCGGCGTATCCCCCTCAAAAACATGGGTACGGTTGGTTTCGAGAACTTTTTTGTGCATTTCAGCCAGGTCGTTGCAACGTGATTCAGGAAAACCCAGTTCAGAAGGAGTTTTTCCAATAATCTCTTCAGGGGATAATTTGAGTTCCTCACAAAGATGACGATTGGCGCTTGTGAAGCGGTCATCCATGTCAAAACTGTAAATCGAATCCTGGCTGGCGTTATTGATCAAGCGATATTGTTCTTCACTCTTGCGTAATGCCTCGTCGAACTGCCTGCGCTCCGTTATATCATGGGCAACTAGAACGATCTCTCGATTTTTATCCCCGGGTACAAGTGCAAATTTAACCTCAAACCAGGTCATTTTTCGATCTAAACCATTCGCACGAAATTCAATGGTTGTTCCTTCCCCGGTGTTCAACGTATGTTCGAAGGCTTTCAACGCGCGCGTGCGGTCCGCAAGTTCGAGCCAATCCAGCCATTTTGAGCCAAGCACTTCTTTTTCATTCAATCCCGGTGAAACATGGTTAATATACTGGATAAGCATATCCTCATCCAGAAGGATTATATTGTCCGGTGTCGCAATCATGATCTTCCGATATCGATCTTCCATTCTTGCCAACGCATCAATGGAAGATTTTTGAGCGCTGATGTCAAAGTTGATCCCGATCATGCGCAGCGGTTTTCCATCGCTATTTCGGATAACCTGCCCGTAGGCTTTTAGCCAGCGGACGGTTCCATCCGGCCATATCACGCGGAATTCAGTGTCATATTCCTTTTCCCCACGCAAGGCCTGCTGCGAGATCTCGTCACTGCTGGCGCGGTCTTCGGGATGAAGCCCGTTGAGCCAGGTTTCATACGCCCCTGAGAAGGTTTTCTTGTTTGTTCCATAGAGATCATACATCCGATCATCCCAGGTCAGTCGATCATTTTCAATATCCCAGTCCCAGACACCAAGATGTGCGGCGCGCGCAGCAAGTTCAAACCGCTCCATAAGGATATTGACCTGTTCTTCTGTCTGTTTTCGTTCGGTGATATCACGGGCAGCGGCATACAGCAATGTGCCATCTGGAGATGGGTTAGCCACCCATTCAAACCATTTATACTTTCCATTTTTACATCGGTAGCGGTTAATAAAACTGAACGTCCTGTTCCCATTTACCTGTTTCTGCACCTCGGCAAAAGTCGATGCAACATCATCTGGATGGATAAATTCCACAAATGGCGTGGACAGTAGCTCGTTTGTTGTGAACCCAAGGGCCATCTCCCATGCAGGATTGATTTTTTTGAAATAACCGTCAGTTGAAGCAATACAAATCAAGTCCGGCACCAGGTTGAATATGCGTTCGCGTTCCTCCTCAGTCTGCCTGCGGCTCGAGATATCCCTTGATACCCCAATTACTTCCACGACCTGCCCGACCTCATTTGCAACCAGGGTGGTCACCACCTCAGTCGGAATATTGGAGCCGTCACGGTGAACCTGTATGACATCATCAATATTTGTCCGCGCCGATTCATCCCCCGCCATGTAAGCCTGAATGCGCCGGGGCAGGTTTTCCATAACCATGCGGGAAGACTCGGGTGTCATCGCTTTTTCCATCGGCTCAGCCATAACTTCCTCAGGTGTCAGTCCACGCAGACGGTAGACAGAAGGACTGACGTAGGTAAAGTGTTGACTGGCAAGGTTAAGCGTCCAAATTACATCCCCACTATTTTCTGAAATTAACCTGTAGCGCTTATCGCTCTCGTACAATGCAGCCTCAGCTATTTTGCGTTCGCTGATGTCCTGCACAATCCCTTTTAGTCGCAGGATCAAACCATTTTCATCTAATACTTTTTCTCCGGGCTCCATCCAGACTGTGTGCACTGACCCATCCGGCCAGACGACGCGGTATTCAAGAGATGAAAATTTTTGATCATTGATAATGGTTTCATTGGCTTTATTAACTTTCTCACGGTCATCCGGGTGGATCGATTTCGCAATCACATCATTTAGATC
>JBAXBF010000205.1:0-5919 GCA_037142095.1 Chloroflexota bacterium | reverse complement strand
CCTGGTCCCGGGAAAGGTTGGCGCCATACATGCTCGGATGGCAGCCCAAGTGCTTCGCCAACGATGCGGACTTCATCTTTGAAGAGATACCGTAATGGTTCAATCAGTTCGAAACGCATGTCTGCGGGCAGTCCGCCGACGTTGTGGTGCGTTTTGATGCGGGCGGCTTTGTCCCTGTCCGGTGCGGAGGATTCGACCACATCCGGGTATATCGTTCCTTGTACCAGGAAAGGTGGTCGACCAACTTTCTCTGCCTCTTCTTCGAAGATACGGATGAATTTTTCACCAATGATGCGCCGTTTCTGCTCTGGAGCGCTGACACCGTGCAAGGCTTTCATATAATCATCTACGGCATCTACGACGGTCAAATGTACCCCGAGGATATCCCACAGAGCTTGCTGCACTTGCTGGCGTTCATTCTGTCGCAGCAAGCCGGTATCCACGAAAACCGCGACAAGCTGGCTGCCGACGGCTTTGTTCACCAGTGCCGTGGCAACCGTCGAGTCGACTCCGCCGCTGACTGCCGATAAGACGCGCGGTGTACTGACTTTTGTTTCGCCGACTTGCTCCTGGATGCGGGCTATGCTCTGGACGATGATGGATTCGGGCGTCCAGTCTGGCTTGGCGCCACACAGATCTATCACGAAACGGCGCAATATCTCTGTTCCGCCCTGGGTGTGGCGCACTTCGGGATGAAACTGAACCCCAAAATATTTTCTTTCCAGGTCGCCGATAGCTGCGATGGGGGAGTTATCGGTATGTGCCAGGATGGTAAATCCGGAAGGCAGACTTTCGATCCGGTCGCCGTGTGACATCCACACGGCTTGTGAATCGGAAGAGAACAGCGGTGTAATATTATTTTTTTCGAGCTGTGCCAGACCATATTCGCGGGTTGTACTGGAGGCGACTTTCCCTCCCAGGGCATGCGTTAAAGCTTGCATGCCGTAGCAGATTCCCAGGATGGGGAGTCTGGATTCAAGCACATACGCTGGGATTTGGGGTGCATTCGGATCATAGACGGAAGCTGGTCCCCCCGAGAGGATAAATCCTTTGGGCTGGATAGCAAGCACCTGATTGGCTGGAGTGTCCCAGGCAAAAAGTTCACAATAGACATGAACTTCGCGGACCCGCCGCGCGATGAGCTGAGTATACTGCGAACCAAAATCGAGAATGGCAATCGCATCCATAAGGATATTAGGCTAATCTTTAATGACCAGATTCATGAAGTCCATTTGCTCGTCTTTGAAGATGATCGTATCGGCGGTCATGGATTGGATGCAAGCCAGCGATTCGATGGGTACATTCAGATTGGAAAGAAAAGCGCGTCCACCTTCGAAGATTTTTTCGATCAATGCCCCGATTCCGACGATCTGAGCACCTGCTGTCTGTGCCAACCGCGCCAATCCCATAATAGTTGCTCCGGATGCAAGAAAATCATCGATAATCAGTATGCGTTCGTTTGCCCCCAGATATTCTGGTGAGATGATCAATTCGACACTACGACCCTTGGTATGTGATGGCGCCAGGGTCAAGAAAACCTGGTCAGGCATGGTGATGGGTTTATGTTTGCGTGCATATACTACCGGTAAGTTAAGATAAGAAGCCGTCATCAAAGCGGGGGCAATGCCGGAGATCTCAGCCGTGAGTACTTTGGTAGCCTCAACATCAGCGAAACGTTTTGCCAGTTCTCGCCCGCAGTCGTCCATCAGCATGGGATCTACCTGGTGGTTAATAAACCCATCCACCTTTAGGATACCGTTCCCCAGATTCTTTCCATCGCGCAGAATGCGGTTTTTTAATAGTTGCATAACGAATACCTCGTGTTTCATAAGAATAAACTTAGTATCTGTTTGATTGTACAACACCTTGGTAGATTTGTGTTAAAATTAGCCAATGACTTTAAACAAAGATCTTATTCCCATGTTGTTTCTGGCTTCCGGTTCGCCGCGCCGAAAACAACTTCTTTCCCTTCTTGGGTGGAATTTTCAAGTATATCCCGTGCAACTGGATGAATCCCTGAATACAAATGAAATGCCGCAACCCTATGTTCTCCGTTTGGCGGCGAATAAAGCAAGCAGTGCCTTAAGGAAGCTTGGCGCTGAAAACAACCATTCTGAAAGCCAAGTAATTGTGATTGCGGCAGATACAGCCGTTATCGATGGACGCGATGTGCTCGGAAAGCCGGTAGATGAAGCTGCAGCAGTCTGTATGTTGAGCCGGCTCAAGGCGCGCGTTCACCAGGTCTATACCGGGGTTGCTGTTGCATCCTTCGGAGATGAAAGTCCTTTCCAAGAAGAAATGGCTTTATCCATGATTACGGATGTCTGTGTAACCGATGTTGTCATGCGGAATTATAATGATGAAGATATGCTTAATTATATTGCCAGCCGGGATCCTTTAGATAAGGCGGGTGGATATGCAATCCAACATCAACAATTTCATCCAGTAGACAGTATCAAGGGATGTTACTCGAATGTGGTTGGGATGCCGATTTGCCATTTGAGATATCGCTTGAGTGAAACTGGTATCGAAAACGATACGACTCCTGGTCAGATACTGGCTTGCTGTCAACAATTTTCCGTAGAAGGGTTATTGCGAGAGGATTGCTGCCGTACAATTTGGGAACAATTTGGATGGTTGTGAGGAATAAAATGAAGAAGCGCCTTTTGGTGTTTTTAAGTACGATTGTCTTATTAATGGCTGTATTGTTGGTTGGTTGTAAAATTGAGGTAGAGCAGCCAAAAGAAACACAGCCGGGTGCTGTAACTGCGACTGTTACGGCTGCTGCGGGATTGATTGCCTCTCCAATGCTGCCCAATCCCTCAATATTTATTACGCCTGCGCCAGATGTGGAAGCGGCTGTGCGCACTTACATTGAATCATGGAAGAATGATGATTTTGAAACGATGTACGGGATGTTGACCAAAGTCAGCCGCGATGCGATATCGACGGATGATTTTAAAGGGCGATATAAAAACATGGCAAATGAAATATCGCTAACCGGGATTTCTTATCAAATTCTTTCTTCTCTGGTCAATCCGCGCAGCGCTCAGGTGGCTTACCGTGTAACGATTTCAGGAATTATCATCGGAGATATCCAAAGAGATACCACGATGAATCTCAGCTTGGAAGACAGCGGTTGGCATATTCAATGGGATGATGCACTTATTTTGCCGGAATTGGCGGGCGGTAACAAGCTGTGGATGGATTACCTTATTCCAACACGCGGTAATATCTATGATTCAAAAGGAGACATGCTGGTATCACAATCGAAGGCAGTCGCTCTTGGCATTGATACGGCAAAAGTAGGTGTGGATTATGAATATGATTTATTGGATAGTGCCTGGTATGCCCTGGATCAAAAACCGGAATTTTCCCCGTCGTATCTTCAACCTGTATTGCAGAACTACCGGGATTATGGCTGGTATCTTCCTCTGGGAGAGGTAAGATCCAATGCATTGTATTCCGGTTTTGTTTCTTTTGACGGGGCAGTTGCGGTTGATTTCAGCGGGCGTTATTATGAGAAAAATGGGATTTCTCCGCATGCCATTGGCTATGTCAGCCCCATTCAGGCAGAAGAAGCAGATGAATACCGCCGTAAAGGGTATCGCATCGATCAAAAAGTGGGTCGTTCCGGTGTAGAGATGTGGGGAGAACCATATCTGTCTGGAAAGCGCGGCGGAACATTGTACGTGATGAACTCTGCCGATAAAGTAACCACAAAAATTGCCAAAGCGGACTCGGAAGTGGCTTATTCGATCTATACGACCTTTAAAAAGGATTATCAATTTAAAGCCCAGAATACATTGAATGGATTCAGAGGTGCATTGGTGGTTCTTGAGCGCGATACCGGTCGTATTCTGGCAATGGCATCTTCACCAGAGTATGATCCGAATGCATTTAATCCAGAGAACTATAACAGCACATCGTTGTTATCCAAAATTAATAAAAATGAATATACTCCTCTGATTAACCGTGCAGCTTCAGGACAGTACCCATTAGGGTCGGTCTTTAAGATCATCACAATGGCGGCTGCTTTGGAAAGTGGTCTTTATACACCGGAAGTTACCTATGATTGCGGTTTTTTCTTCGAAGAACTCCCGGGACTTAAACTGAATGACTGGACATGGGATCATGTCCAGCGCGGTGAAGATATAGGACCCAGTGGTATCCTGACTTTGCCTGAAGGCTTAATGCGTTCTTGTAATCCTTTTTTCTGGCATATTGGCTTGGACCTATATCGCCAGGGGCATACGAAAGATATTGCCAATATGGCACGCGGTTTTGGTTTAGGGAAGGCTACAGGTGTGATTGGGATACCAGCTTCAGAAGAGACTTCTGGGCAGATTTCAGATCCTGAGAGTGAGATTGATGCTGTAAACAACGCAATCGGGCAGGGGCAGACGATGGTTACTCCGCTACAGGTTGCAGCTTTTGCTGCAGCAGTTGGGAATGGGGGCACGTTATACCGTCCCCAAATGATTGAGAGGGTCGAATCTCCAGATGGAAAAATTGCCTATCAATTTCAATCACAACCTGTCGGCAAATTACCTATTAAACTAGAGAATCTTCAGGTGATCCAAGAAGCCATGAAAAGTGTCGTTAACAATAAAAGAGGAACAGCCTGGAATAGCTTTGTCGGTTCTGTACCGGTTGCAGGAAAGACAGGAACTGCCCAGGACCCGCCACGTACGCCGCATGCCTGGTTTGCTGGCTTCACATTTGCAGAGAAACCTGATAAACCTGACATTGCCGCAGTCGTTATCGTTGAAAATCAGGGTGAAGGTTCACAATATGCTGCCCCCATCTTTCGTTCCTTGGTCGATCTCTATTTTAAGGGGGGACGCAATCTTTACTCGTGGGAAACGTCTGTAGGTGTTTTGTCAACTCCGACACCTGTGGGTGCTCCAATCCCGGATACTACACAATGATGCGGGGTCTTGTTGTTCACGCACTTTCTGGATTCTTCTCCGTACAAACAGACGAGGGTATTTATGTTTGCCGGTTGCGCGGTCGTTTAAAAAGGGGTCCGCGTTTAGGTGATATTGTTGCCATTGGAGATTGGGTGAGGATCACACCCGTTGAAAATCCTCATAAAAAAGGCGAACGCGATTGTGCCGGAGTCGGAGCTATCGAGGAGATTGAACTGCGCCAGCGGACATTATCCCGGATGGCGCCCACCCCGCATGGAGAATACCAACAGATTATTATTGCCAACCCGGATCAGGTCGTTTTGGTTTTTGCTTGTTGCAATCCTACGCCCAAGATGGGAATGATAGATCGTTTTCTGGTGATTGCCGAAAAGCAATCAATCCCTGTTTTGATTGTGGCAAACAAGGTCGATTTGATAGGCGAGCTTCCGGCGCAGGAATTATTCGGCAATTATCCGGTGATTGGTTATCCGGTAATTTATGCATCCGCACTCACCGGTCAGGGAGTACAGGAATTACAGGCGAATCTGAAAGATAAATTGTCTGTTTTTGTCGGACCTTCTGGAGCGGGTAAATCTAGTTTACTGAATGCCATCCAACCTGGTTTGGGTCTGGTTGTGAGAGAGATCAGCCAGTCTTCTATGAAAGGTAAACATACAACGGTGGCACGCCAGTTATTCCCGCTTGATTTTGGCGGTTATCTGGCGGATACACCCGGGTTAAAAGCTCTGGCGTTATGGGATATGGAGCCAGAGGAACTGGATGGTTATTTTCCTGAGATGCGTTCTCTTGTTGAGGCATGTGAATATAATGATTGCCGCCACATCGATGAACAGAACTGTGCAATTTTGAAAGCAGTCTCATCTGGAACGATTCACCCTAGCCGATATCGTTCTTATTTACATATGCGTTTAGGAGATGAAGATGAATGACTTTTTTCCTAGTAGTCATATGACTATTAACATGCTATAATCTGATTACAGTAAAA
>JBAXBF010000204.1:0-5939 GCA_037142095.1 Chloroflexota bacterium | reverse complement strand
GTGGATCGTGTCGGACCTATCTGCTCCTGCGGAAAGAGAGGTTGTCTTGAATCGATAGCCGGTAAACCAGCCATCCTTTCTCAGGCGCAGCGTATCCTGGTTAATAACCAGGATGCGATTTTAGCGGGCATTGTCGGCGATAACCCGGCAAATCTTACCTTGGAAGTTATATGCCAGGCAGCCAATGCTGGAAGTCAGATCGTCCAGGAATTAATCGACAACGCCATTGAACATCTTGCGATTGGCATCCAAACATTAGCCACTTTGGTCGATATCCAGGTGGTCATCTTTGGTGGTGATCTTCCCCAAATGGACAAACTATTCTTTGAAAAATTACAAAAAGCAGTAGACCGTCTCCAAAAGAGCGAAGAATCCATTATGATTTTACCTTCTCAGTTGCAAAGCAATGCCTTTTTAAGAGGTATCGGCATGTTGACATTACAGAGAATCATCAGTGAGTGATTATGCCCCCAAGTTTTCGATAATATTGGCTGGCGGAGCGGGAACGCGCATGGGCTCGACCTCTCAACACAAAGTCTGTTTTAGCATCGATGGTCGACCTGCAATTAATCGCGCCCTCGATATTTATAAATCAAGCGGTATTAAACATACCATCGTCGTTGTTGGTGCAATGGCGGGTCAAGTTATTGAAACAATTGGCAAGGAGCATGAAGGGATTATCTATGCATATCAATCCGAGCAACTCGGCACCGCTCATGCGACCAGGCAGGCTGCCAGGATTCTGGATACATTGGGGGAAGATGAAGATGTCCTTATCGTAGCCGGAGATCGGATTATCGAACCCCGAGTTTTAGAACAATTTTTTGACATCTTTTACAGCCAACATGCGGATCTGGCGTTATTAACCGGAACTAAACCGGGTGAATCTTCCAGCTTCGGACATGTCCTACTATCTCCTGAGGGTGCCGTTATAGGCAATATTGAAACCTACGATCTCTGGCAGCGGCATATATTCAGTGTCATACATAATTCGATCCTTAAAGGACTCCCGTTATCCCGCCATAAAATTCACCGGCTAATCACAGATCATTTTAGCGAAAAGAAAGCCAGCCTTGCTTTTGGAGACTTATGGCAGGCGGTTGAAATCGAAAAACGCGCCCCGAGCGCTGAGGAAATATTAAATTGGATCCCTCCTGAGAAAACTGTTTTTAAGTTTATCGCCCAGGATGGCGATCCGTTGATGATGACCCCATTCCAAGTAAAAAAATCAAGTATAGCCAATAAATCGGTCTACCTGATTAAAAACGCTTTACTCCAATATGCTCTCGAACGGATCGATCGAGATAATGCCCAAAAAGAAGAATATCTCTCCGATATCATCACGATTGCAGCCCAGGCTCGTCACCAGGGAAAACCACTCTTCAAAGTCCGGACGCTGTGGGTCGAAAATCCACGCGATGTGATGGGTTTTAATAACCCCGCAGAACTGCTCGACATCGAATCCTATATCCAATCCAAGAAAAAGCTGCGCGTGGAAAGAACTATCCCACCCAGCCTTGCATTCCGCAAGATAAGCGAATGGCAAAAGATCTTTCAGGAACTAGCCCAGGGAAAATTGGTAGACAACGATATCATTGAAGAACT
The DNA here is from genome assembly GCA_037142095.1 of Chloroflexota bacterium. GTDB lineage: Bacteria > Chloroflexota > Anaerolineae > Anaerolineales > DRKV01 > JBAXBF01. Next base: position 4,334 of record JBAXBF010000204.1, on the reverse strand, counting down.
AACCTCACTTTACAATACCGATCCAGATCTTTTACAAGAACGCATCCAAGCTTATTTAATCACATTAGATTATGCTGCCAGTTTGATCAACCCAGATGAAAATGTATTTCTGATTCATTCGCCGGGAAGAGTCAACCTGATGGGACGCCATATTGATCACCAGGGTGGAAGTTGCAATCTGATGACCATCCGGCGCGAAAACCTGGCTGTCGTTCATCCCCGCCAGGATGACCACATCCATTTATATAACCTGAATCGAAAACAATTTCCGGAACGCCAGTTCTCCATCGGAGAACTAGTGCGCGAATTACCCTGGGAAGATTGGATATCCTTGGTTAACAGCGAGGAAGTATCCAGAATGGTGCTTAACACCCATGGAGATTGGGCACAATATGTCAAAGCAGCGGTTCTGCGCTTACAGAAGAATTTTTCCGATCTCAAATTGTGCGGTATGGATATGGTTGTGAACGGTAATATTCCGCTTGCGGCGGGTCTCAGTTCATCATCCTCCCTGGTTGTGTCTACTGCAGAGGCGATGGTCGCTGTCAACCAACTGGATACTTCTCCGTCTCAATTTGTGGATTTATGCGGTGAGGGTGAATGGTTCGTCGGAACGCGGGGCGGAAGTGCAGATCACGCCGCCATCAAATTAGGGCAAAAAGACCATATCGTCAAAGTTGGTTTTTTTGATTTCAAAGTTGAAGATTTTGTCCCCTTTCCAGTCGGCTACGTTCTAGCCGTATTTGATTCCGGGATCGCTGCTCAGAAAACAACCAATGCCCGCAATCAGTTTAACCAGCGAGTGGCATGTTACCGGATTGGTTTCATGTTGATTAAAAAACTATTTCCCCAATATACATCTTTGCTCCACCACTTGCGAGATATCAATGCTCATACCTTATCGATCCCCCAAAGTTGGATTTACAAGATGTTAATCCGCTTACCGGAACAAATCACCCGTAAAGATATTGAAACCATGCTTCCAGATGAGGACTTGGGAGCGATTTTCTCCTCTCACCATCCGCCAGCAGATGGGTTGTACCCAATTCGCGGCGTATTGCTTTATGGCTTGGCAGAATGTGAACGCGGGAGGATTTTTGCCGACCTGTTGAAATCCAACCACATAGAAGAAATTGGCAGATTAATGAATGTTTCGCACAATGGTGATCGCGTGGCGCAATTCGATGCTAGCGAAAGACAAACGCCTTATCACTCGCCCACCTCAAATGCCTATTTATTGGATCTGATCGAACATCTTGAAAGTGGTGATCCAACCCGCACAACGGGCGCCCAGTTACAATGGCAGGCAGGAAGTTATCGCTGCAGCCTGCCGGAGATCGATCATATGGTGGATATCTCTTTAAGAACGCCCGGCGTCATCGGTGCCCAATTGGCTGGGGCTGGATTGGGAGGCTGCATGATGGTTCTGCTGCATAAAAATCACGCACAAGATTTGAGCGATCATTTGACGCACCAATATTATCAAATGCATAACTTACCTCCTTCCATTATGTTTTGCCAGCCCATTGCTGGCAGTGGTGTATTGTTTATGGATAAAACGAACGGAATCCGAGAAAAAAGATGATACCTGATTTTGAAACACAGCGCGCAAGACTTTACGCCACATTGGGAGACTTGCCTCCCCGCGACCGCCCGATCTCTTTTAGGCTTCTTTCCAGTGAAGAACGCGAAACGTACCTATTAGAAAAACTGGCGTTAGACCTCAACGGTTTTGAAGAAGTGCCAGCCTATTTTATCAAGCCCAAGAATGCCAATCAGTGTTTCCCTGTTCTGCTTTACAACCACGCCCATGGTGGGGATTATGGATTGGGCAAAGATGAGCTTCTTTTGGGACGAGATAGTCTCCAGAAACCACCGTATGCCCAGACGTTAAGTGCGGCTGGCTGTGCTGCTTTATGTATCGATATGTGGGCATTCGGCGAGCGCAAGGCATTCGGCGAACGCAAAAATATGACAGAAAGTCAATTATTCAAATACATGCTCTGGCATGGACAAGTTCTGTGGGGCATGATGGTTTACGATTCACTGCGCGCCATTGACTACTTATGCCAGCGCGATGATATCGACCCTGAGCACATCGGAACCATCGGGATGTCCATGGGCAGCACTATGGCATGGTGGCTGGCTGCCTTGGATGTGCGCATCAAAGTTTGTATTGATCTATGCTGCTTAACCGATTACCAGGCGTTGATTGAAACAGGCGGTCTTGATGAACATGGTCTTTATTATTACGTACCGGGCTTATTGAAACAATTTACCACCGCCCAGATTAATGCTCTGATCGCCCCTCGACCTCATCTAAGTTTAGCCGGGAATAATGACCCGCTTACACCGCCATCTGGATTGGACAGGATCGACCGTGAACTGCGAAAAGTATACCAATCCTTGCAAGCCAGTCAAGCCTGGCAATTAAAACGGTATGACAGCGGTCATCTTGAAACAAGCGCAATGAGAAAAGAAATCATGTCTTTTCTCGAACAATGGTTAGAGTCCTAAAAATCGAAAACGGGGTCTCTTTACTTACGCTTACCTGAACATTCGCAGTACACACATAGTCGAGAAATCAGCAAGTCCAGACGTCTATATTTTGAATAGCGTTTTATGCCCAATTGATTGGCTGTATAACTTACCCGCTGACACTGCTCAGAAAAGTGATCGTTAAAACCCGTCCAGTGCGGGTTGTTGCGATACGATCTGTCCGGTACCTCCACCTCAAAATTCATTCCACCTGAGAACAGGACTTTCATCTCCCAATTTTGCATGATTTTTTTATCGCCCAAAATGTTTTTTTCAAGCTTTAAAATCTTAGTTGCATAGGAGTTCAACACATAAAGAATACCGTCAATCGTGATCAGGGTGCCATAATTGTCGCTAACCAGCAAGTTCAAGACATCATCAATCAGAGAAGCAAACGCCCAGTAGACATGATCTGCGGCTGCGTACATATTCGAAACCAGGGCTTCAGCTAAAAGATTGCTGTCAATCTGGGCTTGCAGCAGCCCTTGTTTCTCAAAGCCAAATACCTGAGCGTACATCTTAGTATACTGCTTTTCATAATAAGGGATAAAACCCTTGGCAGCCACCGCGCGGATTAAATGCCGGGTATCGGCATCATACAAAGAACGGTCTATGGCTTCCAAAATGGAATACCGCCTGCCAGCATCGATCATATCGGCTGGAAATTGGCTGCTGTCTTTCAGACTCCGCAGAATTTCTCTGGCATCGAAAGAGGTAATTTGAGGTTCTCTGGTAATTATATAAAGAGAATCTGTGTTTGTTTTGCCAGCAAGATGGTCTATCATAATAACCTCCTTTCAAAACGACCCAGGAGAAGTGCAGGAATAAAGCGACAACCAATTTCCTGCTCTCTTAATTAAAGTATACAATATTTATTTTTATAAAGCAAATAAGAAAACGTTATAAACGGTGACAGGTGATTAGTCTCGTCTGCCAACCAAATCATGAGCATAGAGAATCTGGTATAATTAAATTATGCCACCTATGGATGAAATCAGCCAGGCGCATGACGCCTTCTTCAAGGAGATGTTCAACCAGCTTGAACCCACCCGTGATTTTCTGGCAAACTACCTGCCGCCAGAAATCACAGGCTTGCTTAATATGGACACGCTGGAGATTTGCAAGGACAGCTTCGTGGATGCTGCCCTCCAAGCCCATTACTCCGATCTCCTCTACCAAGTGAACCTGCAAAGCACCCATACACCGATGTGGATTTATGTGCTTTTTGAGCATAAGAGCGCACCCGAGCCGCAGGTGGCTTTACAGTTACTAAGGTACATGGTGCGCATCTGGGAGCAAGCTGGCAAACAAAATCTGCCGTTGATGCCCATCTTGCCCCTGGTGGTATATCATGGACGATCCCGCTGGACAGTGGGGCACCAATTTCAGACACTTTTTGAGGAACTACCAAAAGCAATGCGCACTCATGTTCCCGATTATACCTATCACCTGTGCGATCTGACCCAGATGAAGGAAAAGGACATCATCGGTGGAATCCAGATACAAGTGGCACTGATGGCGATGAAGTCCATCTTTCAACCGGATATGGGTGTGAATCTGCGGAAGATCATCGATTTGTTAACGGAATTACAGGACAAACACACGGCGATGGAATGCTTGGAAGCTGTATTGCGTTATATCGTCGCTGCGGCAGACATCCGCGAAGAAGAAGTGATCACCATATTGGAAAGAAGTGAATTTGGAAAGGAGGTATCGATGGGTACTTTAGCAGAAAAATGGATGGAACAGGGGAAGCAGCAAGGTATGATACAAGGCATGCAGCAGGGCATGCAACA
>JBAXBF010000203.1:0-5943 GCA_037142095.1 Chloroflexota bacterium | reverse complement strand
TTGTACCCATCGATCGCTCACCCTCTCCAGCCGGAGTGTAATGACCATGGTCATCATGAATTTCTGTGTTGAAGATTGCGGATACACTTTTGTCACAGATCTTTTGAAGCAAATCCCTCCGTTTGCGCATATCTGGTGTAGCCATGCACGAGATTTTCTTGTCATCCATTATCCAGTCTTCAGTATGCGGGGGTTGGGGATGGTGCTTAACCAAATCTAACGTGATTTCCGTAAAGGGCTGCACAACACATTTTCCATTCTCATACAGCCAGTCTTCTGGAATACCTCGATATTCGAATAGTGGGCGGATGGTTTTTCCTTCCCTGTTCACACCAGCCACACATACATTTCCGTGATTCATTCTGGTTATGTCGGTGATGATCAATGTTGTCTCCATGAGGTCTCCTTTGATTAAATTGTTTTTACAAATGAAGAATGGTTACATCGTTCCAGGTTTTCGCTAATCTTTCAGCCACCAGACGGCGGTGACATTTTTCTGGTGTGGGTTCGCTGCATAGCAAGCAGCAGGTCTTCTCCTCAAAAAGGCTGCGCTCCAGTGTTTCCGGGATGCCGCGCTGATCCAGGAGAGCTTCAAAAGCACTTACGTACTTTGCCCAATTGTGATCGGCGCGGTATTCTTTGAGGATCTCATCCGTCGGCGCCAATTGGTCGATGTGGCGGTAATCGCAATTGTTCAAGCGCCTCAGGAAATAGCGCAAATCTTCCTTCTTTGTAAATCCGGCAAGCTGACCATCCGGATGCAGACGGATATCCACCAGACGCTCCACCCCATTTTTTTGGAGTAAGTTAAAAAATTCTTGGGCTGTTTTTTGGGTAAAACCGATCGTGTAAAGTTTCATGGACTATCCTTATTTAGAAGAGGCTGAGCTGTTTAGCCGGTAGTTCAGATGGTAAATTAGCGAGATACTCATCTTTGACTGTATTGCCAACTCCCCTGATATGCAGTACGGATATCCCTTGTTGGGTAAGATATTTGCCGATCAAATGATGCCGGTGGCAGGTATTTGGATCCTCTTCGCTGCACATCACGGCGGTTCGTTCCTGTTGGGCAATCTTGATCAAGTGTTGGATGCCTTTTTGGAAGAAATCTTTCGTCATCACCGCCGGGTAATCCACTAATTGGATAAAATTAGCATGTCCATCAGGCATCTCTCCAGTCTTATAACAAGAAGGGTCTTTCGGACGCCCTCCCAGAAAATCACCGGCGTATTTATAGTCGATTCCGGCTTCTTTCAAGGTTTGCTCGAAAATTTCACGATTGAACCAGGTACAGTACTGACTGTACGGAGAGCTGCGTACATCGACCAATACTTTGATCTCGAATTGATTAAGCAGTCTAATAATTTCACCGGCTCGGACGTTGCTATGTCCGATGGTGTAGATCGTCAATGGGTTGGTCGGGGATTCGTTTGATTTCATTCATGCCACCTTCAAAGGATCAACGTCCTGAAAAATCGGCTCTTAAAACGTCTTTGTCCGGTGAAGCATCCAGGTTGGCGGTGCGCCAGCTTTCCTGCTCCGGGTCTGTAGGATAGTCACCATAATACAGATACATCTTTTTATCTGCTGCCGAGTGCCCCTGCCAGGTGTATTGGCGGTAGGATGAACACGAAAAACGGGTGTCGCAGTTGCGGCAGACCTGCGTGGCAAAGCGAATATTGCGCGTACCTGGCAGGACTCTACTGAGTTCCTCCGCCACCGGCGGCGCAAAACAACCTTCTTCAATACAGTCAACCACAGTGCCAAATTTGCTAATCGTTTCTTCGACATGGCTTTGCTCAAAAGCGATTGGAACAATAGGCTGCCACTGTTTCATCGCGTAAGTCATCTGTTCCTTATTTTCGCTGGCAAGGGCATCCCGCACCAAATCTGAAAAGTCGGTTGCGATGATCGCCATCTCATCCAGCGCCTGGCGGCGTAAATTTTTCCAGATAAAAGCATAGACGTTCAATTGTTGTTCATAGAGCGCCAGATTCGCCCGCACATACTCGGCATTGTGGGTTTTGATATCATACATCACCGTCCGCTCATTATCACGGACAATATCAACAACACCCTCAATCGTGTATTCCCGTCCGTGGGACGTTTCCAGCCCGGGTAGGCTCAGGCGCACTTCCGTGTCGGTTACGTTTTCGGCGATCTCGCGCAGCATACGCCAGTAGAGCAGCACCTGATTAAGTGCCGCTTGTTTAGCATCCGGTGAAATCGCATGTCCAGAATCCAATCTCAACTCATCGTAATTTTGCTCAAAAGCCTGGCGGATGAAGGATTCAATCTCGTTTTGGTTTATTTCCTGCTTCATTTTCTATCTCCCTGACCGTCGACGGTCATCCGTCTTTGGTCTTTTTCCGAATCAACTCATGATGCAGGTCTTCCAGCGTGCGGTGGACAAGCGAACCGAAGAACATGGTCTGCGACCGGGACGGCACAAATCCAAATTTACGGAAGATCATATATTGGCGCGGGCATTTTCGATACGTCAAGAAGTCGGAAGTGTAGGAATACGATTTAGGTAAGGCTTCATCTTGCAAGGATGCTGAAGGCAGCGCTGCAAAATCGAGGTCTGGGATGCGCGGAAAACGCTCATCGAGAAGGTCGTCAAATTCTTTATTAATATGCTGCCCTCTGCCTTTGAAATGGGCGATAACGAGCAGGTTCTTAGCACGTGAGGCTGCCACATAGAACATGCGCATGATATCAAATTCTGCCATACGATCCAGCGGCTCTCCGGCTTCTCGCCCCAGGAGCGGGCGAGTCAATTGCTCGATGCGGTTAGGTCCTTTATTATCTTTTCGGGGATTGCCGAGGATCACGACCGGAAATTCCAATCCCTTGGATTGGTGGATCGTCAAGAAAGGAATCCGACCTTTTGGGAATGGATCATCGGCATCTTCCAGTTCGGTTTCACCCAGACGGAAGAGGGTGTATAGATAGGAACTGAAAACAATCTGCAAAATTTTATCGACCAGCAGATCGGCGGTCACCAAGGGGATGCGCTCTTCCAGGAAACGCTGCAGATATTGGGTGATCAAACCGAGGTTTGCCACGTGTCCCTCGTCGCCATTATGTTCAGCGGCATCAAACATCTTCTTGAAATGGTCGAACCCGCAAAGACGGTAGAAGAGATCGAGGACATTCCAATCGAGCGAGGTAACCCGTTTTAACACATAAAGCAGCGTGAAGGGCTGCCCCTGTGCCATCCGTTCTCGAGCGAGGCGATCAAAATGAACACTCGTCACCAGTTTCTTGCCCTGATCGGATAGACCGCTTGAATTATTAAGCGGGCGTTTCATCGATTCGGGTTGGTAAATGGCGTGCAAATCCCAGCGGTTTTGTTCAACTGTCTTGAGCAGCGCCTCATAATCCAGGCGGGCGTGTTCTAATTCAAGGCGGCGATCTTGCACATAGTGCAGCATGAGTGGGTCAGCGTCCATCAACTCCTTGGCTTTATCTTCGGCTTTTGTCATCCATTTTTGATAATTATCATAATCTCGCCCGTGGAACTCCCCTGCCGGAGGGCGTCCGAGAATTTGAATTATTAAACCAAAGACATCAAGAGATTCCTCAACATCGAGAAAACGCCCAGCCCGCGGCGCGTACACCTGCAAACCGGCATCTTCCAGTGCAGCTTTCAAATTTCGAACGGAGGCAACCATTTCACCATTGTACTTCAGGGACGGGAATAGAAAGGCAATTTGATTGGCATTTTCCACTTTGCCCTCGTCGATCAGCCTTTTCACAAGCAGGGCGATCTCTTTGCAGGCGAGGTCTGGTTTACTGGGTGTGCTGGCGACCACAGAGGGTAATTCGTCAGTGTGGTGGGCGTGGATATTTTTGTCTGCGACCCGATAAGCGCCCTGTCCTCCCGGTTTAAGCCAGTTGATCTCGTGAATGAAAGCAGAATAAAAATCAACGATGCGTTTACGGGAGCGGTAATTCGTGTCCAACGAGATACGGCAGGGAGCTTGTCCGAGATTCTGCTGGCATCGTGCTGGAAACTCAACAAAGTTTTCAACAGTTGCGCCGCGAAAACGGTAAAGCGCTTGATCGTCATCCCCTACCACGCAAATATTTTTCGTCCCATTAGCCAATTTGAAGAAGATACGCTCCTGGATCGTGTTTGTGTCTTGATATTCATCAACAATCACATGCTTAAAAACGTTTTCCGATCCGGTAACGAGTTCTAATACTTTGAAAGCTTCTTGTTGAAGTAACGCAAAATCCGTGAGGCGTATCTGTGGGTTGACTTGAAGCGAGTTTTGGTAGGCAGCATAGAGACGAAGAAGCAAAGCGACTTGCTGCGAGGTAAGCCCAAAATGCTGATAATGTTCCTCAATCGCCGGATCTGCTTTCTCAAGGCGGGCTAACGCTTGTTCAGGATTGATACATTCCTCTGAAAACCGGTTGAAAATAGTCCGGCAATTGTTTATTGCCTGATGTTTTGATTGGGATTGGGACTCCCAAATGCTGTTAATCATTTCATTTGCGTTTTCATCCAATCCCGCTCCTTGCGTGATGGCTGCCCAATGACGGTTGCGCGAAAGATGAAAGTACTGTCCCAGTTCATCGAGGAGTTGCGGAGGGCGGTGGCGGTGCCTGTCTAAATCGAAATGTCTTCGATCGGTGAGGATCTTCTGGCAAAGCGAATGAACTGTGCCGATATACATGGATGAAAGATCATAGGGCTGTCCATTGAAATTGGTTGCCAAACCGAGCAGAATACGCAGCCCTTCTTTGAGTTGGAGAGCTGCCTTCTCTGTGAAAGTCGAGAGGAAAATCTCCTCCGTACGTACGCCATGGCAAACGATCAAATTGACTGTTCGCCAGAGTAGGACGCGGGTTTTACCAGAGCCGGGTCCGGCGGTGAGGTAAAGGGGACCGTCAACGTGCAGAATAGATTGTCTTTGTTCTTCATTGGGATTGAAGCCAGCTTTTTCCCATAGATGTTCCAGGGAAGGTATGCTTTGGGTGTTAATGTCAATGTGACTCATAAGTTCAAAACCTTTTCCATAAGCTAATTTAGACCCTATAAATCAATCTGCATAAGATTTGTGTATCATTGATGATACACAAATTTGTTTGTGCGTCAAATTATAGCATAATTGAGGAGTAAAATTTGGATGGGTTCTAAATTATTCAGACCCTAAAGGTCTTCTTCTTGACCTTTAGGGTCTGTCTGAGAACTTCACACATCGCTAGAAGAGAGGTGCTTCGGGTTGTCTTTCTGTAATAACTTGTTACCTGCTGCCTCAGGACGCCAACCCTCAGCATGACAGGTTGGTGTAGCTTGTCATGCTCTAAGGGAGCGGAAAAGGGGAAAACCGCACGCCAAGACGCAAAGCCCGCCAAGAAAAGCCTTCTTTTTGCGTCTTAGCCCACATTTCGCACCCTAAGATCAAGCGTTTAGGGAATTATTTTCAAGTCTAGTGTTTTAGTGACTCTCTGCACGTACGGCTAAAAACTCTGAGCTTTCTCCCAAATGGAACTTTATTCTTCCCTTAACATTGTCTTTCCCAGCAAGCATCAACCAGCCACTGCCTGAAACCGGGTCATTTTCATCTTGCCCTTCCCAAGTGAATTCATATCGTTCCGCATTGTCCGTTTTGACTTCTTCTCCATCTATTACACCGGACACAAGGCAAAACTGAAAATCTCCCATTCCATCCGAGCCAACTCGGATGAATGCTTGGACCTCCATATTGAAATATTTTTCATCCCACATTTCCATCTCAATGATATGCCAGACACCTTCGTACTTCATTGGTTCACTCCTGTCTAAATCGATAGAAAAAACATAAATGAAAAACCCATCAAACCGAAATGCGATCCTTTACGTCTCGACCAGGTATCCCTTCTGGATTTGGGCTATAATAAAGAATATGGGATGGGATATTTCCTCGCGCAATTTGTATAGAAGCAATG
>JBAXBF010000202.1:0-5949 GCA_037142095.1 Chloroflexota bacterium | reverse complement strand
ATCATATCCATCACGATTATCCTTGTTGGTTTGATGCACACATCGGCGCGGCTGATCTTATTAAAAAGTTTTTCAGATATGGAAACAGCCTATTGCGCCAAGAATGTTCAGCGCGTTCTTAACACCATCGCCAACGACAACAATCATTCCTTAACCGTGGCAGGCGATTATGCCGCCTGGGATGACACTTACACCTTTGTTGAGGATTTGAATCCGGCTTATGTCGAATCCAATATCTTGCCGGAAACATTTACCAGTCTGAATATCAATTTTATTATTTTTACCGACAACGCCGGTAAGTTTATCGCCTCGTATGGGTACGATCTGGTCAAGAATCAAGCGATGCCTATCCCAGAAGATTTGATGAACCTGATTTCAAAAAATCCACAATTTATCGAACTATTAAATAAAAAAACCGCCGGTATTGTTCTCTTAAAGGACGGTCCTACTTCGCTCGTCTCCCACCCAATTTTGACCAGCAAAAACACAGGTCCTCAGCATGGTTTATTCATTATGGGTCGTTTTTTGGGGGACGAATTCGCTTCATCCTTATCCGAGACCAACCAAATCCCTGTCCATCTTGATTTTTACGAGAATTCCCCACTCAGGCTTGAACTCGATACAGCTCAACCGGAAGCAAAGAGTGCTTTCCCGCTGTATATTAAGGATGTCAGTGAAGAAATGATTAGCGGATATACGATCATCCAGAATATCTTTGGCAAACCAGCCCTGATCATGCGGGTGGATAAAGAAAAAGATATTTTTAACCAGGGACAAAATACTCTCTTCTTCTACTCTCTGACGGTCGTATTATTCAGTCTGCTCTTTATCGGTGCCATCATTTTTTTGTTAGATATCCAGATTCTTTCACGGATTAAATTTTTGAGCGATGCGGTTCATAAAATACGTTCACACACCAGCCTTGCTGAGCGTATCTCTATCAATGGAAAAGATGAAATATCCTCTCTGACGAATGAGATTAATCAGATGCTGCAATCTATGGAAGTATCCGATACCGAGCTGCGCTGGGCACGAGACGAATTGGAAGAACGGATTGAAGAACGCACTGCCGAACTTGCTCAAGTCAACGAGAATCTGAAAAGTGAAAATGCCGTTCGGGTACGGATTCAAAATGCCCTGGTCGAAGCCAGCAATGAAATTCACCAAATATTAGGTGCGATTTCCTCGATTATAATCGGAGTGGATGTTTATGGGAAAGTTACCCAGTGGAATGACAATGCCGCCAAAATGCTCGACTTATCTGCTTCGGCTGTCATCGGCGCCGATTTCTCTACTTTACCGATCCAATGGGAACAAGAAAGGCTTTCCCTGGGGATTATGGAATGCATAACAAAACGCACAAGTGTTCGTGTGGATGATCTTCGCCTGGTATGTTCAAACAGCGAAACACGTATTTTGGGATTGACCCTTTCGCCTCTCTTCCTGCGAGACAATGAAGAACCCGGTTTCTTATTGGTGGGGTCCGACATAACCGACAGAAGGGCGCTCGAACTTCAGCTTGCCCGCTCCCAAAAGATGGAAGCCATCGGTCAACTCGCTGCGGGTGTCGCACATGAGATTAACACGCCTACCCAGTTGGTAGGCAGTAATCTGCGTTTTCTGCGCGAGCATCTGGCTCCCATCCTCAATTTAATCCAGAAATACAACCAGCTTAGGCAGGACGTTAAAAAAGGGATAGCCACACCAGAAATGGCAGCCAGCCTGGAAAAATCCGTCGCCGAAACGCATTTGGAATATTTTTATAAAGAGGCGCCGGATGCCATCGAACAATCTCTGGATGGCATCGACCGCATATCCAAAATTGTAATGGCAATGCGATATTTCTCACATCCGGGCAAAGAGAATAAGGAAATGGCGGATCTCAATCGCATCATCGAAAATACGATTACTGTTTCACGCAACGAATGGAAGAATGTTGCCGAGGTCACAACCGACTTAGCACCTGACCTTCCCAAAGTGGAATGCCTGCCCAATGAACTGAGCCAGGTTTTTCTCAATCTCATCATTAATGCTGTCCATGCGATTCAGGATGTGGCTGGTGAGGAGCCAGAAAACAAGGGACGGATTCTAATCACCAGTCGTTCGTTAGATAAGTGGGTAGAAATCTGCATTTCCGACAGCGGCGCGGGCATCCCAGCCGAGATCCGCGACCGCATTTTTGACCTCTTCTTCACCACCAAGGAAGTGGGACGCGGCACCGGGCAGGGTCTGGCAATTGCCTATAATGTGATCGTCAATAAACATAACGGCTTAATTGATTTTGAAAGTGATACCGGCACAGGCACGAAATTTATAATTCGATTACCCAGGGAAATAATCTATGACTGACAAAATTTTACTCGTAGATGATGAATTCGCCCTGCTTGAATCGCTGCGGCGCGAGCTGGGATTTCGCTACAACATCGAAACCGCCCTGAGCGGTGTCGAAGCATTGGAAAAGATTACCAACAAGGGTCCGTATGCGGTTATCGTTACCGATTACCGGATGCCGCACATGGATGGTATCAAGTTCCTGACCCGAGTGATGGAAGTTGCCCCCGACAGCATCCGTATGATGCTGACCGGCAATGCCGACCTGCCAACTGCCATCGATGCCATCAATCAGGGACAATTGTTCCGCTTTCTAACGAAGCCCTGTTCAGGGGAGTTATTTACGAAAGCGCTGGATGCTGCGCTTAAGCAGTACCATTTAGTGATGGCTGAGAAAGAGCTGCTCGAAAACACCCTGACCGAATCCGTCATCTTGCTCACAGAGATCCTGTCGATCGTTAACCCAAAGGCTTACGGTCGTTCACTGCGCATCCAACAACTCGTTTCCTCCATCATCAAATTCTTAAACCTGGACAATGGTTGGCAATATGAAATGGCTGCATCGCTTTCCCAATTAGGTTGGATCACTTTCCCGCCGGAGATGTTGCGAAAAATCGAATTAAACGAACCGCTCTCCGTCACGGAAGCTTTGCTCTTTTCCAAACACCCGCTTACCTCAAAGAAATTACTGGAAAAAATACCACGCCTGGAGATTGTCTCACAGATGATTGCCGGACAAAATCGTTCAATTGATGACTTATGTTTCGACCCGACTTACGGGGACACCTGCACCATTGACATGGGATCCCATATCCTTAAAGTATGTATTCACTATGACCAATTGCTGCTGCAGGGCTTACCGCACGACCAGATTCTTGCTAAGATGCATGCCAACCAGAATAATTATCATCCTGATATCTTGAAAGCACTGGAGAATCTCTCCAGTTACAAACCTACCCATGAGCTGAAGCGTATAGAAGAAGTCAAGCTTGATGAATTGGAAATTGGGATGTTTCTGGCTGAATCGGTCAGGGATAAAGGGGGGATAGTGCTATTCTCAGCAGAAACGTTTGTAACCCGTTCAATGCTGATCAAATTACTTGGCATGGGCACCCAAAACAACCAGGTGAGTGAGCCGCTCAAGATTATCCGAAATGTGAAGATGGATGGCTAATGTCTATTCAAAATGAGACCCTAAAGACTTTGCTAAATCTTTAGGGTCTTGATTTTAGATCAAAAGATAAGGATTTTCCAGCACGGCTTTCAGGTCAGTGAGGAACTTCGCCGCCGCGACGCCGTCGTTGATGCGGTGATCCGCCGCAATCGTTATTTTCATAACCGGCTGAATGACCAGTTGGGGTGTACCGCTCTCCCCCTCATCCCCGGCGTCTGCTCCTTTTTGCTTCCCCCTGACCACAACCGCAGCGTCTTCCATCGCACCTACCGCTAGAATGGCTGCTTCGGGTGGGTTGATGATGGCTGTAAAGGACTCGATCTTGTGCATTCCCAGGTTGGAGATGGTGAAGGTGCTGCCACTCAACTCTCTGGGTTCCAGGCGTTTCGTGCGCGCCGCATTCAATAAGCGGTCCATTTCCTCCACGATCGATTCCAAATTTCGCTTCTGTACCTCACGCACCACCGGCACGATCAGATAATCTTCCAGGCTGGTGGCAATCCCAATGTGGATATCTTCCCATTGGATGACTTCCTCACCAGCCAGGGAGCTGTTCATATTCGGGTGGAGCATGAGCGTCTTCGCCACGGCATGGGTCAAGATTGCGGTGTAAGATGGTTTGTGCCCGAATTTCTCCTCATAAGCCGGGGAAATCCTGGCACGCATGCGTATGGCTTCGCTCATGTTAACCGTTACACTCTCATAGATATGCGGGATGGTGGACGCACTGTACGCCATCCGTTTGGCGATGATCGCCCGCACCCCTTTCAAGGCGATATGCTGGCGGATACGAGCATCCGGTAAGGGTATATCCATCATAACAGGCTGCGGGGAAACTACGGCAGACGTCTTCTGTTCAAAAGCCAAAATATCGGCTTTGTAGATACGCCCACGTTCGCCGCGGCCCGCCACCACACTCAAATCGATGCCCATCTGCTTCGCCATTTTCCGCGCCAGAGGAGTGGCGCGGATGACTGCACCAGCATCAGAAGGCATTTGGACGGCAGGCGGCGCAATCACCACAGCAGCAGAGGGCGTTTCTTTGGGTGGTGCGGCGCTGACCACTGCGGATGGAGCAGCCGGCTTACCTTGAGACGGGAGCTGTTCTCCAGGGGCGAGGATATAACCGATCGTCTGCGCCACCGGAATCACATCATCCTTCTTTGCCGACAACCCAGCCAGCATTCCACTGGCTGGGGAGTCGAGCTCAATGGCGGATTTGTCGCTCATGATCACAAAGAGCGCATCTCCTTTTCTAACGGGTTCACCTTCTTGTTTGAGCCACTCAACAAAAGTACCCGTCTCCATTACCATATCTACTTTGGGCATGATAATCTCGGTAGCCATCGATTATCTCCCTTCCATAGCCAGCTTGCGGGCTTCGCGTACAATATCTTCAAGCTGTGGAACGGCAGCTTTTTCCAGGTTACGATTGTAAGGGATGGGGATATTCTTACCACCCAGCCGCTTAATCGGGGCGTCCAAACAATCAAAGGATTCCCCTTCAGCAATCAGAGCCGCCAGCTCTCCGCCAAAACCGCCGGTGACCGGGGCTTCATGCACAATCAATACCCTTCCGGTTTTCATCACCGACTGGTTGATAAGATCAACATCCAGTGGTTTCAAGCAGCGCGGGTCAATAACCTCAATGTCGAACCCTTCCTTCGCCAAGATTTCAGCCGCTTCAAGGGAACGCTGCGCCATGATGGAATAAGCTATGATGGTCAAATCCTTGCCGCTGCGTTTGATCTCCCCTTTCCCAAGCGGAATCGTGTACATTTCTTGAGGTACGTGTCCCTTGGTACGATACAGGAGTTTATGCTCCATGAAGACTACCGGATTATTATCACGGATGGAGGTCAACAGCAGCCCTTTTACATCATACGGCGTGGAAGGTGCCACAACCTTGATACCTGGCGTGGAAATAAACCAGGATTCAAGCGATTGGCTGTGCTGGGCGGCAGCCCCGGTTCCTGAACCGGCTGGGGCACGCAGCACAAATGGTAGGCTGACTTTGCCGCCAAACATGAAACGCATCTTAGCCGCCTGGTTGACGAGCTGATCCATCGTCAGAGTTACAAAGTCCATGAACATGATCTCCATGATCGGGCGCATCCCCATCATGGCAGCGCCGATGGCGGCACCAGCAATGCCTTCCTCAGAAATCGGTGTATCCCGCACCCGCTCAGAGCCGAACTCCTCCAGCATCCCTTTACTGACGCCGAAGGCGCCTCCGTAAACCCCCACATCCTCGCCTATCAGAAATACGTCGGGATCAAGACGCATCTCCTGGATCATCGCTTCACGGACGGCTTCCAGATAAGTGATTTCGCGCAAATTTTCCGTGTTCGTCATGGTGCATATACCTCATCTTCCATATTTTCCGTAGAAGGTTCAGGCATTGCAATCGCCTTCTCGGCTGATTCTTTGATTTTTTCCAACGC
>JBAXBF010000201.1:0-5973 GCA_037142095.1 Chloroflexota bacterium | reverse complement strand
TGGGCATGAGCCAAATCTAAAGCGGCTCCATAAAGAAATAAAACCGGCTGCCCTTGCTCCCCGCTCCGAACCTCCATTTCCTGCCAGGAGATGATCCCAATGCCGGTACCTAAAGCCTTCGACACTGCCTCCTTAGTAGCAAACCGTGCAGCCAATGAAGCAGTATTCTCTACACAATCAATCAATTCTTGCGGAGTATATATCCTCTCCAAGAAACGTTTGCCATGCCTTTGAATAACTGCCTGAAGACGCCCAATCTCGACCAGATCTACCCCGGAATGAAGATTAATGGTCACCTCAATCCTTTGCCAGAAATGCAACCGCCCGGCTTTGATCATCATCCATCACTAATTCTAGATGATGACCGGGACGGTAAGTGCATACCCGGATCAAGCGCAAACAATCTCCCAAAGGTCCTCCACCTGGATAAAATATCTTCATCTGATTGGGTGTGTCGTAAAAGAAATCGTGGCGGAAGGCAACATCGCTATCATTCAGATAAATCGCGAGCGGATAGATTTTAGCTTCCATCAAATCCTGGAAAAAGTGGGTACCGAAGGAAGGTTCGGGAGGTGCAGCACCAACACCTTCCCCTGTTAACTCGACCAGAGCACTTGTATTATATACATCCGAGTAGCCGATGCGTACACCCAAATCAGGATTATTACTCCCCCAACGTCCGGGACCGACACAAATGAAGGTTTCATCTGCCAAAGCCGCATTCAAATGACCAATTGCCTGGCTAAGACCGGCACGCGCCGTAGCTGTCGGTAAAGAATAATATCCCTCTGGTGTAACAAAAAGGACATAGCGAATATTTCCAATATGGCCGCGGGGTACCATGCGGCGCGTGGAAAATATAATATCGGACTCAGGTAATTCTACGGGTAAGGATACCTGGTCACCCTGGAAATGACTTTGTGGGCGACATTGTAAAACTGAGATTCGAATTCCAGGATGGGCAGAATTGAGGTCTGTAAGAGAAACTGTGAATTCTGTATCTACCGGCACTTGATAATACGACTCAAGCAATTTAAGAATCTTCCGCATCCTTTCTGCGAAGGGTGTCCGGCGTAATAATTCCTCGAAAGTAATAACCAATTGATCAGTATCACCATCAATGATCTTACTACGAATGGGTGAAAGGTAATTTTCCATATCTAATTGGCAAATATAACGCAACACTGGATAATTCGGATGCAGTACCTCATGAATAGGTAAAGTCTTAAATTGATTTGTACGCAAATCAATCGCATCCACAAAATGCTGTGAGTAGCGGTTAATATCTTTAGGAGAATTCTCAGGACGAAGAAGGGGGTGGCTAAGCGCTACCAAACGCGGGTAGTCATTACCAGTTTGTTCAACCGCTCGGGTGCCTAATCCCCAGACAAGACGAAGAAAGCCATCTTCACGGCGGATCTGCGGCGCCCAACGATACAAATTGCGGCTAAACCCAACACCAGCAGCATGGGGCATGTAATAATGCCGAAATCGTTCTCCTTCAACGACCTGGATAAGGATAGCCATCCGCTCGTCGTAATCTTGGACACCCATACCACGCCGGTAGAGAAGTGCATCAGGATTGAAGATGCTGGCATATACACGTTGGATACCCTGAGTAAGGTCCTTCAAATTTTCGGCTGGCAATCCCTGATTAGGACAAAAGATACTCTCATATTTTCCAGCAAAAGACAAGCCTAAATTATCTTCCAGGAGGCTCGAGGAGCGTACGATGATTGGCTCGTGTCCAATATCTTCCAGGATTTGTCTGAATTTTTCATTAAGATCTTCTGGAAATTGAGCACCTACGAATTCTGTCTGAATCTGAGGATATTCAGCTCGAATTTCGGCTTCAGACTTATATTTTTGATCATTCCAATGGGTAAGATTATTAGCAGCCATGAAATCATATGTAACATCGGCTGCCAGATAATAAGAAATTGGTTTTTTAAGGGTATTGTTTAATTCCTCATCTGAAACGGTTTCAAGAATACGATTAGCGAGCAGCATCCCAGCGGCTTTCCCGCCAATCTTTCCTCCACCAATCTTGCGCTGGCGGATATTGAACAAATCCTCCATTCGGAACCATTCTTTTGCAATTTTGATATATGCAAGATGGTCGCTGATCATTGTTCGAATCAGCACTACCTTGATCTCCTGCAATCGTGCTTTGAAATGTTCCCGTTTTTCTGACGGCATCAACTCAATCGCGAATCCTTGTTCAAAAAGCATATCTTGAGGAGCTAATTCCGGATTGAAAGAAACAATAATATCATCTGGCGTATTACTTTGTTCGTGAATAGCTTCACGGATAATTTGTTCAAAAAGGTAGTAAGGGAGATTATTAGCAAAATAGAAATCAGTAAGGTGGTTCCGTATGCGGTTAAGGCGTGTCTCCCAAACGTCACGCGGTTCCTGCGTGAAAGGATCACGCATCCCTTCACGTGTTTGAGAACGAATTGCCTCTTCACGTACATGTTCTTCAAATGTAATCATAGAGATCACACCACGCTCAAATAATTCCCGGCGCATCCGGGCACGAATGCGCGTACGTAGAATCGGATATTGAACCAGGGTCAAGTAAATATTCAGTACCCGGTCAGTTGTTACGTTAGGAAGAGACATTTTTTATGTTAATTAGTTGCCTAAGTGCATAGGCATGATGACATGTTTGAAGCCCGTATCTCCCGCGGGCTTTACGACACCTGGATTGGTGCTTGTGGTCGTTTCCAGGACAACTTCTGGAGTCTTGATTACCTCCAATACTTCTCGTAAGAAACGTACATTGAAGGCGATCAATAAAGCAGGTCCTTCAATTGATGCTCCAGTATCGCTTTGGTTATGACCGGTTTCCTCTGATTGCCCCGATATCTCCACCTTACCTGGAGTCATTTCACTTGCCCCTGGGACAATATTCAGACGGGCAATATAATTCCCCTCTCGAGCAAAGATTTCCGCCTGTTTGCAGGCTTTAAGCAGAGCGGATGTTGAAACAACCGTTCGGGTTTGAAAAGATTGCGGTATAACTTGCTCGACATTTGGATAAGTTCCCTCGATTAATTGCGAAACCAACTGCACATCCTTGAGAGTGAAGATGACCTGGTTTCGGTCACTGGGAATCTGCATCACAACTTTTTCTTCACCATCCGTCGCAATACGCGCCAATTCACTAAGCGCCCGAGCTGGAATAATGGCGTTCAATGGCTCAGAGACCGATACCGGTAGTTCAGCCACTTTCTTCGAAAGACGGAACCCATCGGCAGCACATAGGGTTATCTTATTCCCATCAACCTTGACTAATACACCAGTCAATACAGGTCTGGCATCATCTGTAGAGGCAGCCAATGCAACCTGTAGAATCATTTCTTTTAAATCCGTAATATTGAGTTGTACGCCATCTTGGAGATCAATAGCAGGCATAGGTGGGAATTCTTGTGCATCAATGCATTTGATGGTTGTATTCGAAGCGCCACCACGAACATTCAACGATTGCGTACGTACAGTCAACGAAAGATGTACTTGCTCATTCGCCAGAGTACCGATCAAATCGGAAAAAGTGCGCGACGGAACGGTTGTGGACCCTTCCTCTTCTATCTTGGCACCAATCCAGCAGGTAATGCCGAGTTCAAGATTGGTGGCGGATAGGCGCAACCTACCTTCATCCGTTGCTAAAAGTATATTACTTAACACAGGCAATGTACTCCGTGAGGACACTGCTCGTGAGACGATACTTAACCCGTGTGCCAGGTTCTCTTGCAGAACAGATACTTTCATGATGGGAACCCTCCTAATATGAATTAAATGGAGATCAATTTTAAACGTTTTTAGATAATAATATCAACTTGAATTTTACAACGAATATGCCTTTTTTTCCAGTAAATAATAAATATTGAACGGAGCCAAAACTCCGTCCAATAAACAACCCAATCACTATTCAGGACCGATATAAGTTCCGTCCGGTATTGTCGTCCGTTTTGGGATTACAACAATTCCATCTCGAACTACCCAATTTTCACTATCAATATCTGTTCGGCGAGGAAATGGTTTGATGATAACGCCTTTGCCAATCCGCACATTTTTATCAAGAATTGCGCCTTCGATAAAACAGTTTACACCAATTCCTAAAGGTATCAAGCCTGCTTCCTCAGATTCATAATAATCATTCCCCATTACTATTGTCGAGCGAATTTCGGTTCCACTGGAAACAACACTGCGCAACCCAATCACTGAGTCTTGAATATTTGCACGCCCAATCCGGCACCCATCCGTAAGCAAGACATTATGTAGGATAGCACCATCAAAAATGGAACCTGGTAAGAAACGAGGACGAGTGTAAATGGGAGAGTCGGCATCAAACAAATTAAAAGGTGCATCTGATTGTGTAAGACTCAAATTTGTGTCGTAGAATGAACGAATAGTTCCGATATCTTCCCAATAACCCTCAAAATCATAACCAAAGACTCTATGTGAACTAATCGCTTGTGGGATTACCTCTCCTCCAAAATCGGTAAAAGGAGTCTCTTTCAGAAACTCGAATAGTATTTTTGTATTGAATATATATATTCCCATCGACCCCAGAAAAGGACGCACCGGATCATCGCGGCTTACTAAATTTGCCAACACTTCAGGTGCTTTTGGTTTTTCGTAAAAATCAGTGATACGTCCCTCTAAATCTCGTTTAAGAATACCGAAACGAGAAGCATTTCCTGTTGAAACCGGTTGAACTGCAACCGTAATTTCAGCGCCCATTGCCCAATGAAACTCAACCATGGGCTCGTAATCCATCCTGTAAAGATGGTCTCCCGCCAAAATCATCACATATTTAACATCTGCAGAAGCGATCTCAAATAACTGTTTACGAACAGCATCTGCCGTGCCTTGATACCATTCATTGCTTGTCGGAGTTTGTTCAGCAGCCCAAATTTGCACCCAGCCGCTGTGAAAAGAATCGAAATTGTAGGTCTGCGTAATATGTCTGTGAAGGGAAACGGAATTGAATTGCGTCAATATAGCAATCCGATGAATATTAGAATTGATACAATTACTTAGAGGAATATCAATCAGGCGATATTTTCCTGCGATTGGCACTGCAGGTTTAGCACGCTCTTTTGTTAATGGATATAGCCGTTTGCCAACCCCTCCACCCAAAATAACTGCTAGAACATCATTTAAGGTATTCATGAATGCCCTCCTAATATTTAAATATGTGCGGTAAACCAATACGAGAATAGCCTCCCTGATCGAGTTAGGAAGGCTATAGAAGTGATTAGGTGCCGAAGGTGGGAATCGAACCCACACTCCCGAGGGAACACGATTTTGAGTCGTGCGCGTCTGCCAATTCCGCCACTCCGGCAAATCATGATCTAGTATAACCAAATCTATTAAACTGGTCAAGGTATTTTTAAAACTTGTTTTTGGTTTATTTTTCTCTTTACGCAAAACTAACGTACGATTCACATATATTTTCAATGCGATTTATACGAACTTTATTATCCTCCCGCCATTTGTTTGCTAAAATCCAATCATAGTAAATAATCGTTAAGGATAACATTCAAATTGAATGGAGGTTTGAAATGGCTGGAAATGTTGATCTCACTAGAATTGCAGGAAATATTGGCGCACTCAACGCTATGAATTCCTTGGAATATATCAATCGTAATTTATCTCTACATCAAACTCGTCTGGCGACTGGTAAACGCCTCAACTATGCTTATGAAGATCCCGCGGGTATGAACCTGGCGACTACCTTCGATGTGCGCCGCCAAAGTCTCGAAGTTGTCATGCGTTCGATGGGGGATGCTAGAAATCTCATCTCAAACATGGAGTCGGGTCTTCTCAAAATCCAGGAAATCCTGGTAAAGATGCGGGCAAAAACGATGGAAGCGATTGGAGATACCATCGGTCCTAAAGAACGTCAAGCTGTTCAGGCTCAACTGGAAGCCTATGTTCAGGAAATCGATCAACTCGTCGGGC
>JBAXBF010000200.1:0-5981 GCA_037142095.1 Chloroflexota bacterium | reverse complement strand
TAAGTTGCCGTATTGAATTCGTGAGTACGTTGCGACGTACCCATCCATTTCGTACAACTATCAATGTACCATCTACTTTAGAGGATAAAACGACGGGATCTGTTACAGCTAGACAAGGTGGGGAATCGAATAGAATCACGTCAAATTTTTCTTTCAAAAGATCCATAATGACTGTTAGACAGTGAGAGTCGAGAAGTTCGACCGGATTTGTTGGAATCGGTCCACTAGGAATAACGTAGAGATTGGGCGAATTTGTCTGTTTAATTGTCTGGTCGATAAATTCACTGGTACCTTGTTCTTGTTTCAATAGATCATTCGGATTAAGTTTAAGCAAATCACTGAATCCGATTTGGTTATCCAGATGAAATATTTCATGTAGCATTGGCCACCGCAAATTTGCGTCAATAATAAGAACTCGGTTGGATGAACTTGCGATGCTTAAACCGAGATTGGCTGCGACCAATGACTTCCCATCTTGGGTAACAGCACTTGTAATCAGAAGGGTCTTAAGCAGGTGGTCCCCCTTCTTAGGAGAAAAGATATTCGTCTGAAGCCGGTGGAAGGATTCTTCATGAAGACGGCTATTTGAAATCATGAGCCAATCATCTTTGTCCGCTTTTCCCCTAGGAATGTCACCAACGATTTTCATGTTTGTTACAGTTTCGATTTGACCGGATGTGTACAAGCGCATGTCCAAACTCTCAAAGGCAAATGCAAGGACGATCCCGCCGATCAGTCCAGCAATTGCACCCAAACCAATGACCACCAAGGGGTTTGGACTTGATGGGATATCTGGAACAGAAGCTTGTTCTATGATGTAGATGCTTACAGGATTGACGTCGTCTGAATAGAGAGTTTTACTTCGGTTAACCATGATTTGGGCTAATTTATTTGCCATGTATTGAGACAACACAGGATTTTCGGATCCAACTTTGATCTCAATTAACTCAGTACCAGGAATTACAGCGACATTAAGCATCTTAAGAATATCATCTGTACTCATATTAACTACAGATCGGCTCAATTCTTCTATTACAGGCGTACTGGTTGCAATTTTGACATAAGTTGCCAAAAGCCGTTCAGCATACTGGATATTGTAATCAACAAATGAAGAGCCTCCGGTTTTAGTTGTCAGCACACGAATTTGTGTTGTCGCTGTAAACTTCGGCGGGGTTATTATTACCCCGGTGGTGACCACAGAAAATGTGAATAGCAGTGTTAATATAATCACCCACTTACGTCTGCTGAGAATATCAATATAATCTTTTAACTCCATCGTGATACCTCCTTTTAAAACCTTAGAGTAATAACGAAAATCGATATATTATTTATAACAATTCTTTAATTGAATCAACGACGTATTTTATCATCCATGGTTCAAGTTCTGCATACATAGGAAGCGAAAGTATTTGTTTCGCACTTTCTTCGGTAACAGGGAAATCACCAGGTTTATAATTCAAGGATTGATAAGCAGTTTGTAGATGAATCGGTACCGGATAATGAATACCAGTTGAAATTCCGCGTTCAGATAATTTCGTACGCAATTCGTCACGGTTTTTCACTTGAATAACATACAAATGCCAGACGGGTTCGGCATAATCAGCGACCCTAGGTGTAATAACGTTGCTCCCGATTAATAGGTTGTTATACAAAGCAGCGTGTTCGCGGCGGGATTTATTCCAATCGTCCAAGTGTTTAAGTTTTACCCGTAAAACAGCAGCCTGGATAGTGTCGAGGCGACGATTATAGCCCAGCGTTTCATGGAGGTATTTTTCTTTTTCACCATGGTTTCGGAGCATTCGAATTTTATCGGCTACATTAGAATCATTCGTAACGATCATTCCGCCATCTCCGTACGCGCCTAGATTTTTTGATGGATAGAAACTAAATGCCGCAGCATGACCAATCGAGCCCATTCGCTTTCCTTTATATTTTGCACCATGTGCTTGGCAGGCATCTTCAATCACAATGAGCGAATGTTGCTTTGCGATCTCCATGATAGGATCCATATCCGCCGGGTGACCGAACAAATGTACAGGGATAATTGCTTTGGTATGATTAGTAATCACTGTATTTATGTGATCGACATTAATATTGTTAGTAACTGGATCAACATCTACAAGGACAGGTTTGGCGCCCACACAGGATATTGCTGATGCCGTTGCAATAAATGTATTGGCTGCCGTAATGACTTCATCTCCGGGGCCAATCCCAAAACCATGCAGAGCCAATTCCAATGCTGATGTGCCTGAATCTACTCCGATAGCATATCCGATACCACAATAAGCAGCAAATTCCAGTTCCAGTTGTTTTACATCGGGACCAAGGACGTAAGCAGATGTACTAATGACTCCTGCCATAGCCTCATCAACCTCACTTTTAATGCTCTTATATTGAGCGAAAAGATCAACGAAGGGTATATTTTTATTACTCATCTTGTTGTTTTCTCCTTATAATATGATTGGTTATTTCATCTGGCAGCCAATTTCTGGTAATAAAAAAATTCTAATACAGCTCCCAAAATTTCTTTGATGTTTATGCCTCTATACCGTCACTCAGAGGGAATACCCAATAATAGAATCACTCCCTGAGATATAAACTTGATTATTATATGAATACCATGTTTGTGTTCTTCTTCGGCTAAGCATTTAGCTACCGAGAAAATAAATGAGAATTAAAGGACAAGACAGAAAATAATATTTCATCCAGCTCCACGCTTGGATATAACTGCTGGTAATGTTTGAAATATAATATTAATATCCAACCAAAATGATTGGTTGCGAATATAGCGAATATCCATACGCAATTGCTCATCAAAGGATACATAGCTTCTGCCACTCACCTGCCATAATCCAGTAATCCCTGGCAAAACACGTAATCGCTCGCTATGCCAAAGTTTATATTTATCAACTTCATAAGGAAGGACTGGTCTTGGTCCCACTAGACTCATCTCTCTCTTCAAAACATTCAAAAGCTGTGGAAGTTCATCGATACTGGTAGCGCGGATTATTCGACCGACCCTAGTAATTCGTGGGTCGTTCTTTAATTTAACACCATTTTCTAAATCTAATTTCCCTTCTATATAAGCGCGAGTATGAGAAATATGTAAAGCATCGTCAACATTTTGATACATTGAGCGGAATTTATACATGTTAAATATTTTTTTATCTAGACCAACACGCTTTTGTGTGAAAATCACAGGTCCTGGAGAGTCAAATTTTATTAGAATTGCAACTATCAGCAGGAACGGTAATAAGAAAATTAGCCCTGGTATGGTAATTGCATAGTCTAATGCCATCTTAAGAAATGAATGATTATACCTAAACGGCTTTTCCTTAAGATTCCTATACTTATCTATTCGTAACCAACGCAGATTCTTAATCATGGCAAGATTTATGTTCGTAGGAAAATATTTCTGATAACAATGCCATATATATGTGAACTCCTAAAACCAAATGTCCCAATAAGTCGTGGGTTTCATATCAGATGGGAAGTAAAGCAATAACGAGTAATAATAAGCTTCCTAACGAAAATCATCATAACTGCAGTTCCACTGGCTGTCCTCGTAAAGTTTGAGATTGTGTAGCTGCCTCAAGGATTTTTACTACTCGTATGCCTACATTCCCATCTGTTATAGGGGTTTTACCGTTTTCTATACAATCGATAAAATGGGTGACTTCTGTTTGTAATGCCTCGCTATTTTCGATATTGGGTGACCACATGTCGCCAGTTCTATACTGTATGAGTAACTGATAAACATTTTCTATATTTTCTCTTACGGTTATCCCTTTATCATAGATTTTTATCTTTTCACTCGTTTCCAGATCGTCATAGATGAGCATTTTTTGACTACCTCCGATTAATGTGCGGCGTATCTTTACAGGTGCTAACCAGTTTACATTAACATGTGCTATCATTTGACAAGAAAAATATAGTGTGAGATAAGCTGTATTTGTTGGCTCAGAAGGAATATGGCTGATTCCATTTGCGGATACAGCAACTGGTCTTTCATCAAGAATATAGTCGAGGATAGATAGATCATGAACTGCTAAATCCCAAAGTACACTGACATCATGTTGGAAAAGACCCAGGTTAATTCTTGAAGAGTCATAATAATAAATATCGCCTAAAGCACCTATCTTAATCAGTTCGCGTATCTTGCGCACTGCACCAGTATAAATAAATGTATGATCAACCATAAGCGTCAGCTTCTTATTGGAGGCGACTTCAATTAATTGAGCAGCTTGTAGGGAAGTCATTGTGATCGGTTTTTCGACCAATACATGTTTACCCGCTTGCAAAGCACTCATGGCAAGATCAAAATGAGCGGCTACTGGTGTTGCAATAACAATAGCATCTATTGATGGATTAGCAATCAATTCTTGGGAGTTCTTTGTGACCTCAATTGCTGGATAAAGTGATTGTACTTTGTTTAATCTATCAACGTTGAGATCGCATACTCCAATCACCTGAGATCCTTTGTTTAGCATAAAATTACGAACCAGATTTGGTCCCCAATATCCATAACCGATGACGCCTATCTTAACCATGAACCTTTTCTCCTTATATAATCAGTTGTTCAATGAGCTTCTACTCGATATCTTTATTGGATTGCTCGCGTGTATCACCAATTATCCGCGCTGGAACACCAGCAACTATTTTATATGGAGGAACATTTTTTGTAACCACAGCTCCGGCTCCAATCAAAGCCCCTTCACCAATGGTTATCCCTGCTAGCACAGTTGCATTACTACCAATAGATGCACGTTTCTTTACTATTGTCTCAACGACCTCCCAGTCAGATTCAGTTTGAAGACTACCATCCCAATTTGTTGAACGAGGATATAAGTCGTTGATAAACATCACCCCATGTCCAATAAACACTTCATCTTCGATTGTTACACCTTCACATATGAAAGAATGGGAGGAAATCTTACAATATGCACCTATTACTGCGTTTTTTTGGATTTCAACAAAAGTGCCAATTTTTGTGTCTTGACCTATTGAACATCCATATAGGTTAACCAAATCCGGTTGAAAAATTCTAACTCCATTTGCAAGAATAACATCTTGTGAAATTGGCATGTTATTAACCTCCATTTGTATATTTGTTTAGCTTCTGTCATTATATCATATAGCGATGCACAAGTAAGTCTGCAAACTAGGCATACTTACTTTGTTTAGCTCTTGATACATGCTAAAAATAAAGGCAAAACCATGTATCCATACGTTAGATGTATCACAAACATCCAAAATAGGGCATTTATAGTTTATATTATTTTCTCCAAGGCGGCTCGCGAATCCTATTGATTTATTAAGTTACTATCAAATCGATTCGCTTACCACCTTTCATAAGAAAATATAATAATACGCCTAAACGATAATAATTATTCTTCTTTGAAAATTCGGTTTAATCTCTAGCATAAAGGACAAGTATGGGAAGATTAACGCTTTCGACCTCCACGAACTGTACTCGTAATACTAATTGTCGCAATGATTAAAGCAATAACAATTATCCCAAGGATGATGTAATAACCATTGATTGCATAGTTACCAAATCTGATCGTGGGAGTTGTTTGTTTTGTTGAGATATACTGATCAGAATTTGTTTCACCGCCGGGTTGTGCCGAGGCAATTGGTACAGGTTGTCCTGACAGTGTCGGTACTGGTTGCAATGAAGCTCCTTGACCAGTGATATCAGTGATGACTTTTTCAGGAGATAGGAAAGCTGGAATCTTTGTTTGATATGATACCACTCTATCTGCTTGAACAAAATTAAGCTCACCCAAAAAATCGTAGATAGTTCTAGAACTAGAAATTTTCTCGAATGCCCATTTTATCCCATCATCGTTTGTTCCCGAAAAAACAGTGATGTTCTTAGATTCATTCCATGGTGAAGTAAGCGACTGAACAACGCCTGTTCCTATGGATTGTTCAACTCGATATGAACCGATTTTCTGCTGTAAAGTTAAATTATCTTC
>JBAXBF010000199.1:0-6009 GCA_037142095.1 Chloroflexota bacterium | reverse complement strand
ACAATCTTTAAGTTTCTGTGTGGTATTCCAGTAAAGAAATATTTGCCGCAGTAAATTTCTGCAACTGGCAGTTATAACGAGATCAGATTCCGATTATTTCTTCGATGGTATGGATTAACCCATTCTTTAGATCGATGTCGGGAGAGAAGCCAAGCACTTTTTCGGCGCGGGATGGATCTCCCATTGAACGGTAAATATCTCCTGATCGCGCCGGTTCAAAATGGGGTTCGGGTAGATGAGAATAGGGAAACATTTTTCTTTTCATATCAGGCGTGGGATTTAACAGAATCGTCTCGATAATATGCAAGAGATCGAGCACACTGATTTCGTTTCCTGAACAAACATTGAATACCTGTCCGCCTGCTTGCGGTGTCTCGGATGCCATGATATTGGCGCGTGCCACATCTTCGGCATACACAAAGTCTCTCTTTTGACCACCATCCCCGTAAACTACCGGCGGTTTTCCGTCCAGCAGACGTTTTATGAAAATTGGAATGACAGCCGCGTAAGCAGAAAATGGCGATTGGCGTTCTCCATACACGTTGAAATAGCGTAACGCTGTTACCTGCATTCCGAACGCACGCGAGTAAACCCCTGTTAAGACTTCCCCAATTTGTTTGGATGCTGCGTAAGGGGAAAGCGAGCAAAGCGGCTCATCTTCTTGTAAAGGTATATTGGGTGAATCTCCATAGACAGCGCTGCTGGATGCCATAACGATCCTTGAAACACCTGCTTGACGGGCTGCTTCCAGTAAATTCTGAGTACCGATAATGTTTGTGTCAAAACAAGCTTGCGGCTCCTCCATAGACTGCGGAACAGAGACAAAGGCAGCCTGGTGAAAAATTCGATCCACACCTTGAACAGAGTCTCTCACCTGGTGACGATCTCGCAGGTCGCCTTCGCGTAAATCGATATCCAGCCCTTCCAGATTGCTGCGTTTGCCCGTGGAGAAGTTATCAAACACACGCACATGATCACCGCGTGCCAACAAAGCGCGCACCAAGTGAGAACCGATAAAACCAGCACCGCCAGTAACCAGACTCGTTGTCATTTTTACCTCGTTCCTATGTGAATAGACTTTATTGGAAACAACCGCATTGAGATGCACTTTTCTTTATCCGCCAATGTAAGCCTTCTTCACTCCTTCGTCGGCGGCTAAGTCGGCGCTGGGACCTTCGAGAGAGATATTACCAATCTCCATCACATAACCGTAATCTGCCAGCTTGAGTGCTGCGCGGGCTGACTGCTCGACCAGCATGATCGTTAAGCCTTCCTGATGGATTTCGCTGATGGTTTTATACATTTCCTTGACCAGGTTGGGTGCCAAGCCGAGGGATGGTTCATCCATCAACAGCAGGCGAGGACGTGACATCAATGCCCGCCCGACAGCAAGCATCTGCTGCTCACCACCGGAAAGCGTCATCCCGCGCTGGTTAATCCTTTCTTCCAGGCGGGGGAAGAGTTTAAAGACGCGCTTGAAATCTTCCTGGATACCTCCTTGGTCATCGCGGATGTAAGCGCCCATCAGGAGATTCTCGGATACGGACATGTTCGTGAAGATGCGCCGCCCCTCCGGTACCATGGCAATTCCCAGTTTCACCCGGTCGTAAGCCGGAATGGTGGTGATATCTTTATCATCATAAAGGATGCGACCCTGGCTGGGCTTGACCAGACCGCAAACGGAACGCAAGGTTGAACTTTTTCCGGCTCCATTTGCACCGATCAAAGTCACAACTTTCCCTTCTGGGACATTGATGTTGATCCCTTTGAGGGCATGCACACCCCCGTAATGTACATTTAGGTTTTCGATCTTCAACATGGCTAATCTACTCCCAAATAGGCTTCGATGACTTCTTGATTATTCTGAATGTGGTCCGGCGAACCATTGGCAATGGTTTTGCCGTAATTCAAGACTTTGATTTCCTGACAGATTCCCATGACGACTTGCATGTGATGTTCAATCAATAAGATCGTCAGGTCAAAATCCTTGCGCACATTTAGGATGAAACTGATCATCTCGGTCGTTTCTTCTGCGCTCATACCGGTCGCTGGTTCGTCAAGCAGCAAGATTTTGGGGTGAGTCGAGAGGGCACGTGCTACCTCCAGTTTACGCTGCAATCCATAAGGGAGGGCGCCGGCTTTTTCGTTGATGAGATGCACCAATCCCAATCCTTCCAATAAATTCATCATCTCTTCATAGGCGGCGTTTTCTTGTCTGACATAAGCAGGCATCCGCAAAACCGCCTCGAGTGGTGAAGATTTTATCCGCAGATGATCGCCTATTAATACATTATCAAGCACGGTTAATTCGCGAAAGACACGGCTGTTTTGAAATATACGCGTCATTCCGGCAACCGTAATTCGGTCGGGAGAAAGACCAGTAACGTTATGACCGTTGAGTGTAATCGATCCCTCAGAAGGTTTATAGAAACCGGTAATCACATTGAATACTGTGGTTTTTCCGGAACCATTGGGTCCGATGAGACCGTAAATGACACCTTTCTCCAGACTCAGGTTGAAGTCAGATACAGCTACCAAACCACCAAAACGCATGGTTAAGTGGCTGATTTCCAGGATATTCATGGCTTATCCTCCTGTTTGCGGCGGTTGAAACGTTCCTGGAAAAAGGAGATGACCCCCCCCCAGGAAAATTCCTTGCTGCCCATAAGACCACCGCGAGCGAAAAGGATCAACAGTAAGAGCATGATGGCAAACGCTAAAGTACGCAGCCCCGGCAGACCATCAAATTGTAAATTGAAAAACAGGCGCGGCGCCTCGATGCCGCGCAGCACTTCGGACATTGCTGTATAAATCGCCGCGGCGATAACACCGCCGGTTAAGCTCCGCACGCCGCCCAGCACCGCCATCGTTACCACGGCATATGTCAGGTAAGGGCGAAAGGTATTCGGATCGATGGTTCCTAAGATGTTTGAAAACAGACCGCCAGCAATGCCGACGAAGAAGGATGATACAACCAGCGCCAGCATCTTATGCCGGAACAAATTGACACCTACAGCTTCGGCTGCAATCTCATCTTCGCGAATACATTTTAGAGCTCGGCCATAACTGCTATCGATTAAACGTTTGGTGACAAAGATACAAACGATCAATGATGATACCATCCAGGTGAGGTTGGCGTAACCCGGGATACCTTTCAAGCCAATAGCACCATTACATACACTGGGCATGTTGGTTAATAACAGGCGGATGATCTCGGAAAACCCAAAGGTGACGATAAGGAGATAATCGCCATGCAAACGCAGCGCCGGTGCTCCGATTAAATATCCAACAAACGCAGCCAGTAGACCACCGAGGATCAGGGATGGCAATAATGGCCATTGGACGACGCTGATCGGCCAGATGGGTGGCGTAATAAAGAAGCTCAGTTGCTTGTTATCTGGCGCCATTGTCAATAATGAGACGGTATATGCACCGATGGCAGCCAGACCAGCGTGTGCAAGTGAAAACTGTCCGGTAAATCCGTAAACTAAATTAAAACTGACAACCATAATGGCGTAGATGCACCACATATTTAGGAGGCGAATCTGGAATGCATCTAAATATTTCTCACCTAAGACTGATCCTGCCAGGATCAATAGGACGGCAAATATCGATAAAATTGTACTGATCTTCAAGCTTTTGTTCATTATACTTTCTCCTCGCGAACTTTGACATTGAAGATGCCGCCAGGTCGAAACAACAAGAATAGGATCAGAATGACGTATGCAAAAATATCGCGGAATGAGGTTAGCTCAGGGAAGAAAGCTACCAGCATGATCTCCCCCAATCCGAGCAGGAAACCACCAACCATGGCACCGGGAATGCTTCCGATTCCACCCATGACAGCCCCTATAAAGGCTTTCAGTCCGGGGACAACACCAGTGAATGGATCGACATAGGGAAATTTTGAACAGTACATGAACGCGCCTATTGCTGCGAACGATGTGCTTAAGATAAATGCGAAGGCAATGATCTTATTTGGATCAACACCCATTAATTGAGAGGCTTCCAAATCTTTGGATATAGCCCGCATGGCTCGCCCCATTTTTGTTTTGGTAATGATGTAAAACAAAGCGAGAAAAAGGATGGCGGATACGAGAACAATGGCAATATTGACCACAGGAAGGGCTACCTTCCCAAAGTTCAGAACTTGGTCGAGAATCGCCGGATGGGGGAATGGCTTTGAGCGCGAGGTAAAAACGACGACGAAAAAATTCTGAATTAGGAATGATACACTGATGGCGCCAATGAATGAAGATGTCTTTTGTTCCCTGAGAGGTTTATACGCCACCTTCTCGACCAATAAACCCAACAAGACAGTAATGATCGCCGCAATGGCAAAAGCCACATACCAAGGAAGATTGTACTGCAATACACCCCACATGGTCAAGAACGCTGCCACCATGAAGAAATCACCATGTGCCATGTTGATTAGCCCTACAACGCCATAGATGATGGTATAACCAATGGCAATTAAGGCATAAAGTGAGCCCAATGCAACACCGTTAATTAAATATTGAAGTATCTGAGAAATATCCATTTTGTCTCTTCAAGCACCTCTATTGTTAATATAGATTGGGCAACCTAGTTGCCCAATCTAAAGAGAAATGTTTTATTATGGGTTGACTGTATATTTCCAGGTCTTCTTGCCACCCTTGATTTCGATCACCGGGCAGCCGACCACACCATTGTGTCCTTCATCAAACTTGAACTGACCACGAGCGGTCATCAAATCGGTCTTGATGAGTGCATCCCGGATGGCGTCTGGCTGGACACTGCCGGCACGGCTGATGGCGTCGATGAGGATCAAGTAGGCATCATAACCAGTAACCGAGAAGGTTTCAGGTTCGATATTATACTTCTTGCGGAATCCTTCGACGAAGGTTTTGGCTTCAGCGTGGGTGTAGGCATCAGGGTGGAATTGGGCGGTGTACATGAATCCTTCGGCATTTTCCTTACCGATTTGCACCAATTCGGGTACGTCAGCAGAATCGCCTGCCAGGAACTTGGCGGTGATGCCGAGTTGTTTCGCCTGCTGCAGGATTGCAGCCTCTTCGGCATATTCGTTCGGGGCAAAGACAATATCCGGATTCAGGTTTTTAATGGCGGTGAGCTGTGCTGTGAAGTCACGGTCACCGGTTTGGAAAGAAAATAGACCGAGGACGCTTTTCTCATCGCCGGTCAGCTTAATGAAGTTCTGGCGGAAGTAATTCGCTAAACCAACACAATAGTCGAGGGTAATGTCGACCAGAAGGACAGCTTTCTTCGCTTTGAGCTCTTCAACAGCGAATTTCGCCCCGGCTGCACCCTGGAATGGGTCGATGAATGCAGCCCGGAAAGCGTAGGGCTTGCCCTGAGTCACCAGAGGATTGGTGCAGGCAGGACCGATGGAGGGTATCTTCGCTTTGTCGAGGACTTCGTTCTGTGCCATCGCCATCGAGCTAGAGTTTACACCGATGACAGCCACAACTTTCTCGACTTCTACGAGACGTTGGGCGGCGGTAGCGGATTCACTTTTCTCGCTTTTGTTGTCTACTAGCACCAACTCAACTTTCTTACCAAGCACTTCCGGCTTTGTTTCATGGGCAAGCTGGATACCTTTCCATGTCATATCGCCGTAGGGTGCGCCCCAACCAGTCATCGTTTCGTTGACGCCAATCTTGATTACATCTGGAAGTGCAGCAGGCTTTTGTTCAGCCGGTTTCTGCTCGGCTGGTGCTGGGACCGGCGCGGGTTGACAGGCTGTCAGTATGAAAGATGCGATGACAAGCAGGGTGATCACAAATACAATATTTTTTTTAATCATTTTCATAGCCTCCAATAAACATAAATCTAAGTTTGTTCCGAAAATATTTCCATTCAATGCAGAGAAGTTAGTTTTCCGAGCGATCACCTCCTCATGGTAATGGTTTTAGAACTGCTTATGAAAAAGTTCTTTATGAACTTAAATATTAAGGCTGTAAAGATGATTTATTATAGCATAATTCATTACACTATTGTTTTATTTTA
>JBAXBF010000198.1:0-6014 GCA_037142095.1 Chloroflexota bacterium | reverse complement strand
AGATGATAATTGGTATCTTGGTTATCTGGTAGATTATCCTGACTACCTTACTCAAGGGAAAACGATTGAAGAATTGGTAGAAAACCTGAAAGGATTGGTACTGGACATAACCAGTGTTTAAATTCTTTAACATAAGTTTTTTTCACTCATCAAAACCAGTTTCCTGATATAATTTAACTATAATCGAGTGGTTCCGGTTATGTTTTGCACAAGATAGGGGGGTAACCTTAGGTAGGTTTTAAGGAGGCAAATTTCATGCTCTATAAAGCACACTCGAAAGACGCTCAGGTTATGGGACGCAATATTCAATCGTATATTGCCGGTATGGGGGCTTTTGAGACGATGGGAAAAAATATTCTCAAGAAACACGGCATTGATCCAAATCCGCAAAATGAGGATTGGTATAATTTTCAGGATTTTTTAGATGCCTTGAAGGAGATTTCTGAGAAAACCGGCAAGTCCACGATAACCATCATTGGGGCTCGCATTGCCGTAAGCATTCCATTTGCCAAACACATCTCGAATCTTGAACAGGCGTTAAGTGAGATTAACCGCAGTTACCATGTCATTCACCGCAATGATCAAACCAGCAAAAAACAATTCGTGAAATTGGGAGAAAACCAGATCAAGGTTGAGATCAGCACCCCCTATCCATGCGAGTTTGACCTGGGCTATTTGCGGGGATTGGTTAAACGCTTTGCTCCTGATTTAGGGATCAATGTCATTCACGATGACGAACTTGCCTGTCGTAAAAAGGGAAATGAAGGCTGCACGTACTGGATGCGCTGGTAACCCTTATCTTTCGCCGGTCAGCAGTCTTTTATCGTGATGGATTTCCAAGCCGGTAGTGGAAAATACCAATGGCTTTTGCCAAGGGTGGAATAAAGCGCACCCATCGAACATGCTCGAGGCGCGGCTCAGGCTGGTTGAAGGGATACCACTCATCCAGCAAGCGAATGCCGTCGCCCCAACTTTCGAGATCTTTGCCGTGTTTCATTCCCCAGGCATAGCGAGCGCCGATTTGGGTACGGGCAAACCTGCGATTGTTCGCCCACACAATAAATGGCGAAAAAGCATCGCTGACCAATTCCGCACCTGGAAAATGACGGCGCAGCGTCAGCACCAACGACTTAACCTGTGCTTCTTCAAAGTACATTAATACACCCTCTGCCAGAAAGAGAAAAGGGCGCGGGTGATGAACACTCAGCAGGTCAATCCACGCACTGTCGAACACCGAACAAGCCAGGTGATGATAACGCGCTCCTTCACCCCCAATGAGTTCCTGGCGCAGCTTGATGACCTCCGCCAAGTCAAGGTCATACCACTCTATCTGCCCATTATCCACACGTTCAAAGCGCACATCCAGACCGCAGCCAATCTGGACAACCACTGCCTGCGGGTGGCGGGTTATGAAGTCCTGTGCGAAGCGGTCAATCGCGCGGTTACGCAGGACGATCGCCAACTGGTCTTCTTTATCGAACTTATATTTGGAAAAGTCATAGTCGATCCGCTTGATCAACGCGACAGCATTCTCGTCCTTGATCAGGGCATCTGGACGTTGTGATTCAAGTGATCGAACATACAGCGGAATGAGCAATGTCTTCGCCACGCCACTCAGTTGTTGGGTAATTTTCTCAGACATGTCCAACCTCCATAAAGAACATTGAAAACACTGTCATCCGTCACTTTTTATATTATCGCGCAGTATTCAATATTTTGAAAATTCCAAGCATGGGAAAAATCAGTAAGGTTATTGACATTTTTGAAAAGATCCCTTATAGTATAACAATTGAACATATATTCAATTGTTATATTACGCCTTCTAACTCACATATTCTCTCCGAATGCATCAACGCAGAAGGAACGGAACTCTTCCGTGCTTTCAATGGAAATATTCGGGTACATTATAAA
The DNA here is from genome assembly GCA_037142095.1 of Chloroflexota bacterium. Classification (GTDB taxonomy): domain Bacteria; phylum Chloroflexota; class Anaerolineae; order Anaerolineales; family DRKV01; genus JBAXBF01. The sequence goes on along the minus strand of JBAXBF010000198.1, from coordinate 4,103 downwards.
ACCTCTTAACCAGTATATTTATTCTCTAGAATCTAAATCATTAGGAATATTTCCATGACCACCAATAAAATAACCCGATCTTCCTTCTTTTTTATATTCTTCGGGCTGATGTTATTTTCTCTTACTGGTATCGCCTTGCTGTTTGTTATCGTAGATGAACTGGCTGAAAGCGAACAAACTTTTCCAAGCATAATCCAGGCATACTACTCCTATCGTAATAGTTGGCAGGATAGCAGCGGGGATGAATTTAGCGGTGAGGTAACTGCATTCTTTTTCGGAGCTTCAATCATCCCGCTCGTTATTGATTTAATCTTGAGAGCATTGGTACACTATGTGCCCATCGGAGAAACAGTAAAGAAGTTTATCCGGCGCATAAATCGTGTTCAAAGAAAATACCTGATGCCCTTCCATACATATTTGAGTATCCTGGCATTGGGATGCGGGATACTGCATCTTACTTTATCCACTTGTGCAGCCAATCCGTTGCCCGAATTTGGCTTAATCATTACGAGTATTCTGGTAACAACCGGATTACTATTCAAATGGTATGCTATACCGAAAACAATTCGTAAAGTCCTTTACCAATTCCATACCAGCTTGATTATCTCAGGCATTCTGCTGCTCATCTTGTATACCGGTCATGCTGTTATGGTTTTGGATTGACCTTAATATAACCAAACGAATTCTGCTTAGTGCAGCCAACGTCTATCGGATAATCAGAATGTGTGCAAACGCTTCGTCTGCTGGAAATTTTTCAGGCATTGCGTTCCACAAGAATTCATTTTTCGACCGTTCCAATATGGATAAGCTTATTGACCTCCAGCATAATTAATTTTCGATATGACACTTAAGATGATAATTATGGATAAACCAATGAATGTTTGGTAGAATTGGGAACATACGCAAGACAGGAATCGAAATATTTACAACTTCCTTTATTGCGATTTATGCAATTTAAGGAGCAACAATGGAATCAAAAATGCGCCGCTCAGACAGGGCGATCACGCAAGCGGAAACCGAAGAAATATTAAACAAGGGTGAATACGGTATCCTGTCCACCGTATCCGCCGCCGGGCAGCCGTACGGCGTACCGCTCAGTTATCGCTTTATGCGAGATGTTCTCTATTTTCACTGTGCCATGGAAGGGCACAAACTGGAGAATATAAAAACCAACCAGAAAGTCTCCTTCTGCGTGGTTGGAAAAACCCAGGTACTGCCAGCAGAATTCGCCACTAACTATGAAAGCGCGATGGTGTTTGGAGAGGCATTAGAAGTAACCGACGATGAAAAACAGGCTGGTTTAGTAGCGATCTTAGAGAAATACTCCCCTGACTTCATCAAGGAAGGGCTGGAATATATCGAACAACTCGGTAAAAGAACCAAGGTCTATAAAATCGTCATCGAAATGATCACGGGAAAAGCAAGAAGATAATAAAGGATTTGGCTATGAAAGTCGAAGAATATTTACACCTTCCTTATACAATCGAAGTGCTGCGCGATGATGATAAAGATAATCCCGGTTGGGTAGCACATGTTGCGGAATTTCCTGGCTGTATCACCCAGGCAGATACTTTCGAAGAATTAGGGGAAATGGTGGTAGATGCCATGCGCTCCTGGATCGAAGTGTCTCTACAGGCTGGACACCCCATTCCCGAACCACGCGAGTAAGAATCTTACAGCGGCAAGTTTGTTGTCCGTTTACTGAAGTCATTACACCGCCTCCTGGCTGAAACGGCTGATAAGGGAAGCCCTTCTTTCCGGCAATCGTCTCCATTTGAACCGAAATAAGGTTGATAAGGTACGCAGCACTTAGGGATAAAATTCGTAAAAATATGTAAAAATGGTTTTCAGGAATGAGAATTTATGCTATACTCTGCCTTAGTTAAGATAAATATCCTACAAACCGATAACTGAATTGGGGTAGACATGTTTAACACTATGAACGCAAGTAAAATGGGACGGAAGGATTTGGTGAGAGAGTTTATTCACCTCCACCAAGAAGGGGTTATCGACGAAAAGACCCTGGAGAAAGCGATTGCTTTGTCCCTGTATTCGGAAATGACTTCTTTTTATGACCATAAGGTAAGCTCTAAGATAGACAGGTGTTTGGACTTTATAAAAGTCGGAAGAGGTATTAAGGAGCATCGACATGGGAGCAGACGATAAAAGCATCAAGGACAAAGATGAAGAAGAGTCGTACTTTGATGATAATGATGATTTGGGAGATATTATTGATCCAGAAGAAGTCTCTAAAGGAAGAGAAACCAGAATTAAAGAATCTTTTTCTGCCATAATGCAGATGGTTCGTTCTGAAGGGGGACCTGCGGTTGAGTTCGTCAAGAAACTTGGTCCAGATCATATCCATAAGATAATCGAAGGTAGTCAAATTGATGATAATCATAGATTTGAATTGGAAAAGAGTGGACGGATTTGGTATTTTCTATATACCTTGTTAATCCTTGGATTCATTCTTTTATTAATTTATTTCTTGCTACCAAATAATAAAGATCTGTTGATGGAATTGATAAAACTAGCGTTGACTTTTGCCGGTGGTCTTGGCGCTGGATATGGGTTCAAGAGTTTTCAAGATAGAAACGATTGAGGAAAAAAACGCAGATTAAAAAGATACCAACCAGGCAAGATTTTTCTTGCCTGGCTTACAATCATTGAAACCGTACCGCTTTGCCTGCCCTGACTGCCTCGCTCAGGCAGTCCCAAACTGGCGGTCTCCAGCATCACCCAGACCAGGCAAAATATAGCCGATCTCGTTGAGTCGTTCATCCACGGCTGCCAGATAAATCGGCACCTCGGGATGGTGCTCCTGTAAATTAGCGATCCCTTCCGGTGCGCCGATGATCCCCACAAATTTGATCTTCTTCACGCCCCAGCGTTTGAGGATATCCACCGTCGCAACCGCCGATCCACCCGTCGCCAGCATGGGATCCAGAATCAAACACACCGAAACGGTCGGCTCGACGGGCAGTTTATTGTAATATTCCACCGGATGGAGCGTGTGCTCATCGCGGTAAAGACCGATATGCCAGACCTGCACATCCGGCGCCAACCACAGGACGCCGTCCACCATACCCAGACCGGCGCGCAAAATCGGCACCAAGCCAACCTTCTCCTTGACCTCTGCCCCGGTCATCGTCTGCAGGGGAGTCTCGATCTGCAGCGGAGTGGTCGGTAAATCCAGGGTGGCTTCGTAGAACAGAAGAGCCGAAAGCTCCCGCACCAATTCACGGAACTGGCGGGGGGAGGTACGTTTATCCCTCAAAATGCTTAGTTTGTGGGCGATGAGTGAATGTTGTGAAACATGGACATTGGACATAGGCTTCTCCTTAAGATACTTGTCAGCTTTACTAAATCGTTTGGATTTTGGTCTGTCAAAAACCGGCTGTCCCCCATTGAATAGGACGCCCATTCAAGGCTTGCAGCGGGCGTGCATTTGGATTTGGAAACATGGCTTGATAAGCAGATAATTGAGCCGGGCTGATTCCCAGGGGTGAGGCGAACACGACCCACAAGATGCCTTCATTGCAGGGCGGCATGCTGAGCGAACCGTTATAGATGAAGATACCGTTATCTTTAGGCAGCAATTGGGCAAGATCAAACGAGTGCACATCCCGCCAACTGTAAGGCGGAGGCGGCATATTTGCCCACAAGGGAGCCAGAGCAGCATTCGGGTTGCCTTGCTGCAACAGAACGCTTACGACCAACTGCTGACCGGAAGCATTCTGGTGGGTCAACTGCAATTCCATATCGAAAATGCGCCCATTGATGGTGTGTTCAGCCGGACGGTGGAAGGTGAAATCCAGCAATTCATACGGCACACTATCCACGAAAACATAATTTCCAGTAGGTACATCCGCCTGGAATGTATTGTCGTTGCTGATGAGTTTAATATCTGTCAGCACATAGCGGAAGGTAATCCCCGGCATTGCCCCTGGATTGACCGGATTGCTGAGATCAATGGGGGATTGCGTTCTGCCCATGCCGCATAATTCATAACCACGCAAATTACCCCATTTCTGGGGACCATAGCGCCAATAGGTCAGAGGTGACTGGTTGGAGGGACCGGCAGGACCGGAATACAGATTGTC
>JBAXBF010000197.1:0-6047 GCA_037142095.1 Chloroflexota bacterium | reverse complement strand
CAAGTTCTTTTCGCTATACCCAGCACTGTCCATTATAAAATACGGCTTTTCCTTCCCCGCCAAATGCTGGCAATACGCCTTTACACTCTTCCTAAAACTTTCCTTGTCGCTGCTGTTGCCACTCAATACTTCTAACCACACAGGCAGGTTTGTTTTGTGGCTAGTGATCAGTTGTGCTACTACCTGCTTCAAGTCAGGTCGGTGATCCCGCGAATATCCGTATGTGATACTCACCATTTCTTCCTCCGGCGATTCTATGTCGTATTTCCCATGCAAATGAAATGAACTGCTGTCCAGATGCACAAATTGATGCTCGATGCCATACACTTCCAACGCCTTCAATGCCACCCTCGCAAATAGTTCTGTCACCCCATATTCGTATATATCGTCTAAACATCGCCCTATTGTATCATCATTGAAATCCTCCCCCGTTAGTCCTGTCCGGATTAGCTCGCCTACCGGCTTATTCTCCATATATTCTGGCATCAGGTACAACGCCCGACTACTAAACCCCAAGGCATTCAGAATCATTGCCAGCACTCCTTCACCACAACTCACTTTTCTGCCTGTTTGTCCTATCGCCTCATCGATTGTCTCTACCAATCCAATCTCTCGGCTGATCCCACTCACGATTCCTAAATGATCGATCCTCACTGTTTCGTATTTTGTATTTGCGCTCATTCTCCAATCTTACCTGATATTCCCCCAATCTACCAGATTCAGGTGCGGAATGTGGGACTTAACATACGATAAAGATTAGCACCTTTGTTTTTGCCATTGCGTTTCTAGTTCCTCATTGTTTTTCAAGAACAATCAAAGCAAACATGCCTATTTTATTCTCCGGTGAATGCTTTTCCAGCCAACGCCAAAATGAATATGACCAGGATGGAACCAAATTATGCAGAGAAATCCCTCCAGAAAGCAGATAACAAAATGGCATCATGGGTTTGATCATCCTTATCCGAAGATTGGGAAATTCCCCTCTAAATTGTTTCACGTCTCTCTCAAAAATGAGCCAAGCTAAAGCGCCATTTGCGCCAGATAAATGTCCCTGTGGTGGAAAACTCCATTCCACTGCTTTATCATCAAATGGTTCATGATGTAAGTAGGTGTACACTAACTTTGACCAAGGATTGACCCAAGGCTCAATCATCACCATCCTACCTTTTGGTTTCAGACAACGGTTTGCTTCTATTAGTAAGTTTCTTGGATTTGGAATGTGATGGAATACATCAATCATTACAATTGCCCCAAGGGAAGAAGAAGCTAACGGAAGGAATTGACTGTCCAGTATCGCAGAAACTCCGTGGAGAAAAAACACTTCACTAGTAATCGCGCTAAGACTAATTTCACTAAAAAACCCAGCTCCGGAACCAACCTCCAATACAGGTTTATTATCCTCGGAAAACGCATTAAGAATCAACGTATACCAATCTAAATAAATTCGGTGCAGGAATCGCTTTTCTTTGAGTATTTTCCGACGTAAGATCGTCACGAGCGGGTCATCTATATCAAAATTGCGAGTATCCGCATAAGATAAATGTTTCTTAATGAAATCAATCATTATTTAACCTACCAATTTAATAAAACGGATTATATAAACTTAATTTTTCCAGCAGCAAAAGCCACCATTTTAATCAACAGCCAGCCATGTTTCCAACGGTGGATATTAGTTGATCCATAAGTTCGCTCACGATACCGGATCGGCATATCAACAATTTTTCGATTTAGTTTTGCTGCTCCAAATAATAAATCATAATCTCCGAAGGGATCAAAATCACCAAAATATGAACGATTCCGGGCAATCTGATCATAATCCTTTTTCCATAACGCCTTCGTTCCACACAAAGTATCTTTAATTGACTGCCCCAACAACCAAGAAAATGCCATGCTAAAATATTTATTGCCAACAAGATTAATAAATTGCATGGCTTCTTTTTCCATCGGATACACCAAACGCACTCCATTGATAAACTCACCTTTACCTGAAATGAGCGCTTCATAAAAACGAGGCAGGTCACGTGGTGGAACGGTTAAATCTGCATCCAGGATCATTAGAATATCGCCTTGCGCATGTTCAAACCCGCTCCGCGCTGCATCACCCTTACCGACCCCGCTCTGGCGGATAAGTTGGCAGCGCCTTTCAGGATGGGCTGCCAACTGTCGTTCTATCTCGGCATAAGTACCATCCCGTGAATGACCTTCGACAAAGATCAATTCCGTACCACTTCCCATCTCGGGCGTAAGGGAAAAAATATCCGCGATGTTCCCTTCCTCATTCCGCGCCGGAACTACCACAGAAACCAAGGGTTTTTCAACTTTCCTTTCCTTCATTGGCTGTGGGCGGGCAAGAATAAAATTAGCAAGCGCAAACCAAGAAAAAGGAAGAAAACGAACCAGGAAACGATTGAAGAGAGAATATACCCAAGGCAGGGATAGTGGGAGAATAAATTCCTGCCAAGTGCGAATCACTTCAAAATCTGACAGGTAAAGCAAATTAGTTACATCTTCCACCTGAAGCCAATTTTGCTCCAGACGCGGATTTGATAACCCCAACATCTGGGCAATATTCAATGGACATCCCCATAATCGGCTATGCGTATTAATTAACACTCTCGTATGAGGTTCACAGTGCCGGGCAACACATTCAAAGACCGTATGTACATCCCATAAATCGTTCAACAGATCAGAGAGGATAATGCTATCAAAAGTTACGCCTAAATTTAGGTCATGCACATCATTTTGAACAAAACGAAGATTAGGATGGCGTTTGCGAGCAAGGTCTAACATTTCAGATGAAAATTCGACGCCAATTCCATATGACGGATGTAAAGAAGCCAATAGGTCTCCAGTCCCACAACCTAATTCGAGAATCCGCTGTTCTGGAGATACCAAAAACTGATATACTTCCTTTAGCCTACGGTGGTAAGAATGACTAAACGGGTTCCCAGTATAATTCCGTCGGGCAACCCTATCCCACAGAGCTATCCGGGTTTCTTGATAATTCACTCTATTTCGCCTTTCAATGGATTGATTCATCCTTGTTATTTTCGCTCCGAATGATAGATATATCAAAATATTTACCATTTATATTCTCTGCTTCAAAGATACCCCTCCCATTTTGGAGCAGACGAGTATCAACAATGACCCATCTATTTATGAACGGATCAAACTTCAGAGATACATTCTCTTTGAGGTTTGTCGCTAATACTTCTGAAAATTCACGGTAATTTATTTTTAATTTGGGACTTGAATTTTCCATAAAGTCTTTCCTACGAATATTTGGAACCATGCTGTATTGCACACTGTCAGGCAAAATATTTAGGAAATTACTTGTATCATATAGTTGCACCCTCATCAGATCACCGGATTCGTGGATTCCCCATTTGGTTTCCATGAGGGTTGCATTGCGCGCTGCGTTGACACGTTGAAGAATGATTGGAGACGGAAAACAAAGGAATATAATAACCATCGAAAAGATAATAAGGGAAGATCGCCAGGTTTTCCTTTCAGACGGAAAAGTGGGGATCAACTGTCTTTGTTTATCTCCTGCCATAAGTCCATTAATAAACCCCACTGATTTATAGATGCCAAAAGCGGGGATCATAGCAAATAGAGGAATAGTTGTGGCATAAACTCTCATGGACCCAGAATCCCAAGGCGGCGCAAAAGGCACAGAGAACCAAATACCCATCGCACAAAACAAAAGAAATCGCGCTATATGACTGCGTATGAATACCATTAAGATCAGAGAGCAACCGCTAAATATTAACAATGTCATTTGTATATTCCTGTCTTGAAAATATGTAAACAGGAAACCATTAGCGAGAAATAACTTCCAAGCCCTCAACATACCTCTCAAGAGAAGCATGGGGTTGTCTTTCACTGCAGAAAATATAATGGAATAGGTCTTATTCCAAAGCTCCGTTTCTGATTCCAAACCTTGAAGAGACGGATTGTTCTTGTACAAAGTCCAATTTCCTCCAAAAACCAACCCATATAACGACGAAGCAAAGTTGCCGAATGGAGCTCCTTTATCCGGTGACCCTATCCAATTTATCATCAGACTATTGATAAAAAATCCCGCAATAATCGCAACCAGGAGAAGAAAGGTCGTAACAGTTTTCCCTTTGAACGTTTCCCCTCTCGTAAAGAAAAACCATGACCAAAGCAAGATAAGCGGTAGCACAAAAAATGCGCCGGCGCGAGCAATTAACCCGAGCGTAAGTAAGAATATACCAAATGACAAAATGAATTTATTTTTAAAAATAATGCCTCTGATCATTACAGACATGCTCAATAAACCAAAAATAATGCCCAGATTCTCGCTCATTGTCAAACCGATCAACCGTCTAAAAAACATATATATGATAACGATGTAAATGGATGCCGCTTCAGCACCAAAATATTTGCATATCTCTTTGAGAGAAAAATAGGAGGAATATATGATTAGAATTGATAATAGAATCAACGTTACCACCCAGTTTTTACCAGCCAAAAAAAAGAGAGTGCTGAGGAAAGCATGGAAGAATGGACGTCGGGTTCCCCAACTATCGAGTAAATAACCCACATTTAATCTTTCAGCGGAGGAGTAATACCCATTAGCATCGCTAAAAGGTAAGAATCCTCCTAAATAGTAATAACCATCGGACCCTCCTTTCATCCAGGCTGCGATCAACGGCAAGGCAAACAGAAGACAGATCAGAATTAGAGAAAGGATACTGCCAAACCAGTTATTAATCCGCAGAGACAGATAGAATAAGGGGATCATCAAGATCCAAATGAGCGACGGATAGGAATTAATAAAGGCATCAATTATTCCCACGGCATCTATACGTACATAATACAGAATCAGATACAGAAGAAAAGGTATTCCCCAAAAGGCATACGGATGAAGCCATGATAACCGATGGAGAACAGATTGCCCGATACTTTTGGAAACTGGAATAGGAGAGGTTTTTTTTCTTAATGATATTATTAATGCTGTAAAAGAATTTCTATATTCCTTAAATGTTATGTACAGAAGATAAAAATTACATCCAACACCAAAAAGCACAAGCATTAATAGCTTCGGATCGCTGAGCAATCCTCTTCTAGCGAGCACTACTCCTATTGATACGGCAAATATCATCCCTCCGCATATCCATGCAAACAACGACCTCCATCGAATTGAATGAATTAATTTATTAAATTGAGCAATCGCAATTTTGCGAAGAATAAACGCTTCTATGGTTGCAATAACTAATTTCCCTTCTTTGAAATATCGCCAAGCTATAAACCCTAAAGGAACGATTGATAGTGCAACTACCGAACCCCAAACGAGGATTAGCCAGCGGGACGCAATAGGGCGGGGCAGCGCCAACGTATACCGCCGCCCGTTTGTGAGCGGGTCACTGTTGTCCGATGTGGAGAAATAAAGGCTGCCTTTCTTGAAGGTATATTGCCCGCCACCCACCACACCAATATCGGTCAGATGAGCATTCTCTGGTCCGAGCTCTCTTCCGTCCTCAAATAACTTCTCCGAGAAAGCCTCTGCACCGGTTCCTGGAGATATCATATAGATATGCGACCCATTTTTCACACTTTCCACAGACTGAGAAGTAAGAGGCACGTTTTCCCATAAGAAAGGGTATGGTTGAAACGTTAGCAATAGCGCAAAGCCTAAGGAAGAAAGACAAATTAAGATCAAGCATGTTCGAATAATTTTTGAGTCCATGGTTTTTTGTATTGAAATTTAGAGTTGAAATATAACCTCGGAGCAAGCAGAAAACATCAACACCTTCGTTTGATCAAAAAAGACCGGATACTTTTTTTCATTATTCATCATTCGGAAGTCTTATTCCGCGTTATTGTTGCCGAATGGCGACTTGAAACCGTACATAGTATACCTCAGTATATTTCAGGTTGTCTATCGCTTTCTAATGTATGCTCAGGGCAAACGCATCTAAATTTTGAAACAAAGGGGGAAAAGGGTTATCCTGTAGTGGACCCCTAATCTTGGACACATTTTTAGCTATTCTAAGGGGTATCCTTCTTGGTTTTGAAGT